>VAWT01000281.1 GCA_005883415.1 Actinomycetota bacterium
TGCACTTCGCGGTCACCGTCACCGGTAACCCGAAGACGGGCACGGGAATCGCCCTCTGGATCGGGCTGGGGCTATCGGTCGGCGGCGCGGTGATCGGCGTGCTGCTGTACGTGCTCGGGCGGGCGCGCCCGCAGACGCCGGATCTCGAGCGGTTCATGGGTGGCGAGGGTCCGGCGTGGTACTCGCCGCCGCTGCTGGCGGGCATCCGCAAACGCGCCGCATCGCGAACGCTTGCTGAGGAACCTGCACGACCATGACAGCTGACGCCAGCTCCTACACGCCCGGCCCGATCGTATTCGCCTACGACGGCTCAGAGCTGGCCAAGCTCGCGATCGATGAAGCCGGCAGGCTGCTGGGCTCAGGACGCGAAGCGATCATCGTCACGGTCTGGCAGCCTTTCGACGTCGGGTTCGTGCCAGCGGCCGGGCTCCAAATCGACGCGAAGGAGATTGCCGCAGTCAGGCAGGCCGCCGAGCAGACTGCCGCCGAGGGAGTCTCGGCCGCCGAGGCGGCCGGGTTCCGTGGACGGGCTATGGAGATGGAGGCCACGCCCACCTGGAAGGGCATCGTCAAGTTCGCCGACGAGTATGACGCGAGCCTGATCGTGCTCGGCTCCCACGGCCGCACCGGGCTTGCGGACGCGCTTCTCGGCAGCGTCGCAGGCGCCGTCGCCGGACACACAAAGCGCTCCGTGCTGATCACTCATCGCCGGGCCTGAGCCGGCCCGTCGCACTGGTAGATTCAGTGGTCTCCACGGTGGGCGTAGCTCAGCTGGTAGAGCTCCGGGTTGTGGTCCCGGCGGTCGGGGGTTCGAGTCCCCTCGCTCACCTTTCGGAAGCCCGCCCCGGCGGCGTTTTGGACAGGGTCAGCGCCTGATTCGGCTGGGACGGCAGCCGGGTTCAGGTTGTGACGGCTGCGCGCCCATGAGCACCTGACCGGTTGTCGCTTCCGGAGAGCAGATGCCGGATGATGATCGTCGCCGCGGCGGGGGATCCCTTGACGAATCCGAAGAAAGGGCCGAAGTCCTGGGTTGCCGAAAAGCCTGTGAGGTAAAGCCCCTCCAGCGTCGTCTGAAAGTCCTCGTCGAGGACGGGGGAACCGTGGGCAATGTCGACTTGGCCGAGCACGCCGCTGAGATAGGGGACTCTGTTGAGGTCGACGCGATACCCACAGGCGAACACCACGTAGTCGACCTCGAGCCGCGCCGAGTTCGAGAGCACGACTTCCACCGCCTCGTCGGCGCCGTCGGTGACGTCCGTGACATGGGCACCGGGCCAGCGGGTGATGCCCTCCCATTCGAGCCGTGGCGTTAGCCAGTACTCGAGCGTCAGTCTGCCGACTTCCCAAAAGCGATTGGCGATTGCTTCCTTCTCTTGCTTGGGAAGATTGCGCCAATAACCGCGGACGGTGAGCGTGCGCTCGACGTGGGGATCGACGAATTTCCAGCTCACGCGCTCGAAGCGAGGAACGTCGTGGCGGTGCACGACATCGATCCGGTCAGCGCCACATTCGCGGATCAGGGCTGCCCATTCGTAGGCGCTCTGTCTGCCGCCGATGATCAATACCCGCGCTCCGGCGAGCCGGTCAAAGTTCACCAGATCGCATGTGTGAGCAGAGCGTTCGGGCGGCAACGAAGCCGCCCAATCCGGGAGGGCCTTGTAGTGCCGCACTCCGGGAGCCGCCACCACGGCGTCTGCCACGATCCGCTCCCCGCTCTCGAGCATGGCTTCGAACCGGCCGTTGGGCTTCACAAGCTTCGTGACGAAGTCCGCGCGGATGTCCAGTCGTTTGCGCTGGCAGAACCAATCGGCGTAGTCCGAGAACACACCAATCGGGATGGGATCGACCTCATCTGGACGGATGCCGCGGTCCTCGAGATAAGCCTCGAGCGTCTCAACTCCCGAGCCGTCGAGATGCCAATCCGGACCGGAGCGCAGGAACATCCCGCGCGGCATGTTCTGTCGCCAGAAGCCCATGGGCAGTCCTACCACCGTCGTGTCGATCCCGTGCTCGCGAGCAAGGGCAGCCGTTGACAGCGCGTAGGGACCCGCCCCAATCACCAGCAGTTGTGTATCCATGCCATTCCGCCCCTTCGATGCCGCTGTCTCTGCCCCTTCGCGACCCGACTTTACACCGGGACTCAAGGCAGCCGGCAAGCATCGTGCGCTCGGCCATCGTTCGAGCACCTCATCCGATACCCCGCGCCAGGCACAACGCCTGCAGCCGCTCCATCGCGGCCACGGGCTGACCGGGCAGTGCGTCAAGCGCGTCGGCTGCGGCGCGGAGGTCATTGATGGTCGCGCGCCTCGCCTCCAGCGCGAATCGCCCGAGCCATCGGACGGCCGCGCGCTCAAAGCGGTCCCGGTCTCCGTCTCGGAGAACCAGGCACACCCGCAGCGCATCATCGAGGCTGATCCGGGGCAGCTCCCTGGCGGCGGCGATGACCAGCGTCTCGTTGCCGGTGGCGAGCGCCCGTCGGAACCGGCTGTACGGGCTGCCATCGCTGGTCACGAACATATGTTCGCCCATTGGCCGGACGGAACCTGACGGTCCAGGAGCTGAGGCAGGTAGGCTCGAGGTGAAGTTCGGGGCCCGAATCAACAGGGGGTTCACGATGCCGGATCAGGGTGCACCAAACACGAAGCCGCGAACGGTCGGTGAGCTCTTCTCGAGGATGACGCTGCCGGCGGCCTGCATCTTCATCGGGCTGGTCGTCTGCATCATCGCATCGGTCGCCCCGTGGGCTACGAGCCCGATCAACTCCGCAGCCGGCATCGATGGCGACGGCAAGATCACGATCGGGATCGCGGCGCTCGCGCTGGTCGTGCTGGTCGTGCGAGACTCGGCACCAACGCTGGCGACACTGTCGCTGATTCTCATCGGGTTCGGCGTCTTCGAGGCCATCCATATTCACGACAAGGTTTCCCAGGTGACCCTGTTCGGCCAGCAGGTCGACCACGTCGGGTGGGGCGTGTACGCGCTCATCGCCGGCGGGGTCCTGGCATTCCTAGGGGCTTGGCAGGCGGCGCGGACGTAGCTGCCCCCGCGCCGTCGCCGGCCGGTCAACCCGCAGCCCGGCCGCGCCGGCCGCTCTACGGCCGCGTGCGCTTGGCGCGGCCTGGGAGTCGGCGCGGCCGGTGGACCTCCCTCCGCCTCCGTCGTGCATCAGGATGAGCGCCCCCGGTCGAGCGCCGCTCAGCGCCGTGTAGGCGATCCTGGATACGCCCGGCCGGGCATAGTCGCTGGTATCGACCGTCCACATCACCATCAGCATCCGCAGCGAACGGAGGATCGAGATCGTCGTGCTGTTGAAGAGCCCGTACGGCGGCCGCCAGAGCTTGGGGGATGGCGCACCAGCGGCACGGATCGCGTTGGCGGCGTCGACGATCTGCGCCCGCTGTCCTACCGGCCCCAGCGCGGACATGGGTGCGTGCGTCTCGGTGTGGTCGCCGACCTCGTCGCCGGCCTGGGCCTCGGCTCTCACGAATTGCGGATATGCCTTGGCCTCTCTGCCGATCACGAAAAACGTCGCGGGGACGTGCCACTGGGCGAGGACGTGCAGGATCTGGGGCGTGTAGATGCTCGGGCCGTCATCGAACGTCAGGGCGACCTCGCGGGCACGCGCGCTACCGGCGCGGATGAGGGGCGTGTATGCCAGGACGTTGCCGACGTCGCGTGCGACGAGCCAGGCGGGGAGTCCCACCGCCGCGTATGTCGCTTTGCGGCTTGCAGCTCCCCGACCGACGGCTGGAGCGCTCGCGCTCGGGGCTGCGTGGCTGGCGCGAGGGCTCGAGACCGAGCTTCCGCCCGAGGTCGACGCCACGATGGCCGCCACGACAGCAGCCAACAGCATCGTGGCGATGAGGGCACGCCGACGCGCGCGGCGGCGACGCCACGCCGCGCGTCGAATCGTGAGCATCTCAGAGGTAAGCGGTGGGGACACCCAGCGCTCCCCGTCCCCGCGACCGGCTCGTCGCATTGCGCTGCCATTGTGGCAGGGATCTGTTGAGGAGAGCGTGCGGCGCGTGAATGGGCCGCGGGCCGTCACAACATCAGGGCTGACAGGGTTCTCGCGTCGCTGGGTAGGCTCAGGCGGATACCTGTGGAGGAAACCCCATGGCTGTGAAGACCGAGAGCCTCGAGGCGGAGCTGGTCGACTCCGTCTGCGCGCGGATCCGCGACCGAGTTTCGGGCGACGAAGCTGCCCAGGCGGAGGCGTTCGCCCGCCGGTATTACCACTGGGTTCCGTCCGAGGATCTCGCCGATCGAAGCCCGGACGACCTGTGCGGCGCCGCTCTCGCCCACTGGCGGCTAGCGCTCGAACGCGCGCCGGGCGAAGCCAAGGTCCGCGTCTACAACCCCGATCCCGATCAGGACGGCTGGAGCTCGCCCCACACTGTCGTGGAGGTTGTCTCCGACGACATGCCGTTCCTGGTCGACTCGGTCACCATGGCATTAGGGCGCGAGGGTCACGGGATCGACCTCGTCATCCATCCCGTTCTGCACGTGGTCAGGGACGAGGACGGCCACCTGACCGAGGTGCTCGACCCGGGCGCCGAGTCATCCGAGGACAGCATCTCCGAATCGATTCTTCGCGCGGAGGTGACCCGTGAGCCCGACGAACAGCGGCGCGACCAACTGGGGGCAAGCGTCGAACGGGTGCTTGATGAAGTACGAGCAGCGGTCGAGGACTGGGGCCCGATGCGCGATCGGCTTGGCGAAATCGTGGAAGGGCTGGACTCGCGGCCTGCTGCCGTCGACGGCGCCGAAGTGGAGGAAGGCCAGCAGTTCCTCAACTGGCTCGCCGACGGTCACTTCACTTTCCTCGGCTACCGGGAATACGACCTTGCCAGCGAGGATGGGAAAGCGGGGCCCCGGGTGCGCAAGGACACCGGGCTCGGGATCCTGCGGGGAATGCCCCAGAGGCAGTTCACCCCACTGAGCGAGAAGGCGCTCAAGCTGGCGCGGGCGCCGCATCTGCTTGTGATCACCAAGGCCAACTCCCGCGCCACGGTGCACCGTCCGTCCTACCTCGATTACGTCGGCGTGAAGGAGTTCTCAGAAGACGGCAAGGTCGTCGGCGAGCGCCGCTTTCTCGGCCTGTTCACCCACTTCGCATACAAGGAGAGCCCGCAGCGGATCCCGCTGTTGCGGGACAAGGTGCGAGCCGTGCTCGACCGCGCCGGCTTCGAACCCGGCACCCACGACTTCAAGGCGCTGATCGAGATCCTCGAAGCCTACCCGCGCGACTCGCTGTTTCAGATGGGGACGGACGAGCTGTTCGAGATCGGGATGGGGATCCTCGGCCTGGGAGAGCGCCAGCGGCTGCGGCTGTTTCTGAGGCGCGATCCGCTGGACCGGTTCATGGCCTGTTTGGTCTGCATCCCCCGCGATCGGTTCAACACCCAGAACCGAGAACGTGTGGGGACGATCCTGTTGGAGGAGTTCGGGGGCAACCACCTCGACTGGAGCCTCCAGCTGTCCGAGTCGCTGCTGGTCCGCGTGCACTACATCATCCACTGCCCGGACGGCATCCCGGATGACTTCGACATCAAGGGGATCGAGCGGCGGATCGTGCAGGCAATCAGAGGCTGGAGCGACGCTCTGCGAGCAGCGCTCAACGAAAAGCACAGCGAGGAGGATGGCACCGCTCTGTTCAGGCGCTACGAGTCGGCCTTCCCTCCTGCCTACCGGGACGACTGGCCAGCCCGGGCGGCGGTAGCCGACATCTCAAAGCTCGAGCGGCTCTCGCGGGAACGGGGGCCGATCATCACGCTCTACCGGGCTGGTCCCCAGGAAGCACGACTCACGCGCTGCAAGTTGTTCTCCGATGGGGACGTCGCGCTCTCAGACGTGGTGCCGACGCTCGAGCACATGGGGGCGCGCGTCGTGGACGAACGGCCATATGAGATCACTCCTCGGGGCTCTGACCCGCTCTGGATCTACGACTTCGGCCTGACGTGCCAGGACGAGGACGCCGAGCAGGTGAGGGCCTTCTTCGAGGAGACCTTCCTGGGCGTGTGGCACGGGGAGCTGGAGGACGATGGTCTCAACGGGCTGGTGCTCAAAGCGGCGTTGACCGGCAAAGAGATCGTAATTCTGCGTGCGGTAGCCCGGTACCTACGGCAGGCGAGCATCCCGTTCTCCGATGCCTACATGGTCCGTACCCTGCTCGGGCATCCGCAGATCGCGACCCTGCTGGTCAGGCTATTCACGGCCCGGTTCGACCCTGACCGTGGTGATCGCCGGAACGCGGAGGAGATCACCAGGGAGATCGAGCGAGCGATAGACGAGGTCGAGAGCCTGGACCAGGACCGGATACTTCACAGCTTCCTTTCCGTGGTGCAGGCCATCGTGCGCACCAACTACTTCCGCACGGAGGGCCCCGGGCCGGCGGAGGGGCTTGCCGCAGACGACGCCGGGCGCACGTTTCTGTCGTTCAAGGTGGACCCGGCCGAGATTCGGCTGCTACCGCTGCCGCGGCCGAAGTTCGAGATCTTCGTCTACTCACCCAGGGTGGAAGGGGTCCACCTCCGAGGAGGAAAGGTCGCGCGTGGAGGGCTGCGCTGGTCGGACCGGCCGGAGGACTTCCGCACCGAGGTCCTTGGGCTGATGAAGGCCCAGATGGTCAAGAACGCCTTGATCGTGCCGGTGGGGTCGAAGGGCGGGTTCGTGATGAAGCGCCCACCCCGAGACGGCGACCGCGAAGCGATGCAGGAGGAGGGGATTGCCTGCTACAGGACCTTCCTGAGCGGCTTGCTCGACCTGACGGACAACATCGAGTCGCGCGAATGCGTCGCGCCGCCGCAGGTCGTGCGATACGACGAGGATGATCCATACCTGGTCGTGGCCGCCGACAAGGGCACCGCAACCTTCTCCGACATCGCCAATTGGGGAGGGACATCCAGTCGACCGACTTCACGGTCGCCGGCATCGGCGACATGTCTGGCGACGTGTTCGGCAACGGGATGTTGCTCTCGCGCCACATCAAGCTGGTGGCGGCCTTCAACCACATGCACGTGTTCCTCGACCCGGACCCAGACCCTGAGGCCAGCTTCAGGGAGCGCAAGAGGCTGTTCGGGCTCGAGCGATCCACGTGGAGCGACTACGACGAGTCGGTCATCTCCGCGGGCGGCGGCGTCTACCCGCGGACCGCCAAGTCGATCCCGATCTCAAAGCAGGTCAAGGAGGTGCTGGCGATCGACGACGACGAGCTGGCGCCCACCGAGCTGATATCGGCCATCCTCAGAGCACCGGTGGACCTGCTGTGGAACGGGGGGATCGGCACCTACGTCAAGGCTTCAACAGAGACGCACGCGGACGCCGGTGACAAGACCAACGATGCCCTTCGAGCCGACGGCGCCGAGCTTCGCTGCAAGGTCGTCGGGGAGGGCGGCAACCTGGGCCTGACTCAGCTGGGTCGGATCGAGTATGCGCTGCACGGCGGACCGGAAGAGACCGGCGGCCGGATCAACACCGACGCCACTGACAACGTCGCGGGCGTCAACTGCTCGGACCACGAGGTCAACATCAAGATCCTGATCGACTCCATCGTGTCCAAAGGCCGCATGAGCGAGGAGGAGCGAAACGAGCTGTTGGTCGAAATGACCGACGCCGTCGGCGAGAGCGTGCTCCACGGCAGCTACACACAGACACAGGCACTCAGCCTGGCGCTGGCCCAAGCCGCGCCGATGATCGACGTCCACGCGCGCCTGATCCGTCGCCTGGAGCAAGTGGCGGGGCTCGACCGCGGGATCGAGTTCCTGCCGGACGAAGAGGCCATCGAGGACCGCAAGGTCGACCACAAAGGCCTGGCCTCACCGGAGCTGGCGGTACTGATGGCCTACTGCAAGATCCACCTGTACGCCGAGCTACTGGAATCAGACGTTCCCGAGGATCCCTACCTGGGGCGCGACCTCGAGCGGTACTTCCCGGACCCGCTGCAGGAGCGTTACTCGCGCCAGATGCAGGAGCACCGACTGCGCCGGGAGATCATCGCCACCCTGGTCGCCAACCAGCTCGTCGATCGCGCGGGTTCAACCTTCGCCTTCCGGCTGGGCGAGGAGACCGGAGCGTCGGTGGCGATCCTCGCCCGCGGCTACACCGTGGCGCGAGGGGTGTTCGACATGCAACCGTTCTGGGACCAGGTCGAATCGCTCGACAACAAGGTCGACGCCCACGTCCAGCTTGAGATGCTGATCGAGGGCCGGAGGCTTGTCGAACGGGCGACGAGGTGGCTCGTCCGGGCCAATCCGCGCATGATCGAGATCGACGCAACCGCCAACCGCTACGCCGGCGGTGCCGAGTTGCTGTCGGCCGCGCTGCCCGAGGTGCTGCACGGGCCCGATCGGGAAGCGTTCGATGCTCGCGTCCGCGAGCTCGACGGCGCCGGGGTGCCCTCGGAGCTTGCCGAGCGGGTGGCGGCGATGCCCCAGCTGCTGGCCGTATTCGACATTGTCGAGATCGCGAACAGCACGGACCGCCCGCCGGAGGCGGTCATGGAGACGTACTTCACGCTGGGGGCGGAGATCGTGCTGACCTGGTTGCGCGATCGGATCATCGAGCTACCGCGCGCCAACCGCTGGCAGGCGCTGGCGCGTGCCGCCCTACGCGACGACCTGTACAGCCTTCATCGTTCGCTGACCGAGGAGGTCCTAGAGGTCGCGGACCAAGACGCCGATCCGGAAGCCGCGATCGCCACGTGGAAGGAGCGCAACGAAGCGGCCGTCGATCGATGCCTAGGGATCCTCGATGACATCAAGGCCTCGCGCGTCTACGACACGACGACGCTGCCGGTCGCGCTGCGAGAAGTGCGAAACCTGATCCGGGAATCGGACGGGCACGAGCCCGCCAAGGCGAAGCGGGTCGAGCAGGCGACTGCGACCGGCTAGCGCAGGGCCTAGCCGGGGTGGACCTGCCCGCGCGACCACTGAGCGAGGGATCGCAGGGCGAACACAGCCAGGTCAATCAGGCCCGCCACCAGGAACGCGAGCGGTCCCGTGACGACCCATCCCGCGGCGTGGGAGAGCATGCGCGCCATGGCAGTGAAGCTATCGTCTCAAGCTGTCATGGCGCTGAAGACAACAGTTACGGAGCTGCCCGAGTCCCGGGTTCGAGTGCAGGCCGAGGTGCCTGCCGAGGAGGTCGAGCAGCGACTGCAGCAGGCCGCGCGCGAGCTCGGCCGCCAGATGCGCATCCCCGGCTTCCGCAAGGGCAAGGTTCCGCCGCCTGTGGTGATCCGGCGTCTGGGGCGCGAGGCCGTGCTCGACGAGGCGCTGCGGAGCTCGCTCGGGGGCTGGTACGCCGATGCGATCGACGGCGCGGGAATCGTGCCCGTCGGCGAGCCTGAGCTCGACGTACCCCCGGACCTGCCGGAGCAGGGCGAGCCGCTCGAGTTCTCAATCGAGATAGGAGTCCGCCCGGAGGCAAAGCTTGGGCAATACAAGGGACTCGAGGTCGGGCGGCGGGAGCCTCACGCCGATGAGCGGCAGATCGACGAGGAGCTCGAGCGCCTGCGGGAGCGGCTGGCGACCCTTGAGACGGTCGACCGCCCGGCCGAGGCAGGCGACCACGTGGTGATCGACTACGTGGGAGAGATCGAAGGCCAGCCGTTCGAGGGCGGCGAGGGCCGCGATCAGCTGCTCGAGCTCGGCACCGGCAGGCTCCTGCCCGGCTTCGACGAGCAGCTGACCGGAGCGACGGCTTCCGAGGAGCGATCGATCCCGGTGAAGTTCCCCGACGACTACCCCGGCGAGCTTGCGGGCAGGGAGGCGACGTTTGATGTGACGGTGACAGAGGTGAAGGCCAAGCGGTTGCCGGAGCTCGACGACGAATTCGCATCGGCCGCTGGGGGCTTCGACACGCTGGCCGAGCTGCGCGAGGACATCGCCAAGCGCCTGGGCGAAGCGGACGCCGCTGCCGTGGAGCGGGAGTTCGAGCAGGCTGTGCTCGATGCCGCGGTCGCCGAGGCAACGATCGACGTCCCGCCGAAGCTGGTTCACGCGCGCGCGCACGAGCTACTTAACGAGACGCTTCAAGCCCTCGCTCGACAGGGGATCTCCAAGGAGGCGTACCTCCGGATCTCGGGCAAGGACGAGGAGGCGTTGGCGCACGAGGCAGAGCCGGAGGCGGAGGCAATCGTCAAGCGCGAGGCGGTGCTGGCCGCGGTCGTTGAGGCGGAGGGCGTCGAGCCCACGGACGAGCAACTGCTCGACGCGATCCGGCCGGTGGCAGAACGCGACGGGCGAAAGCCCGAGAAGGTGCTGGAGCAGCTGCGGGGTCGCGGTCGGCTGGGACCGCTCGAGGAGGAGGTGGCCTCGCGCCTGGCGCTCAAGCTGCTGGTCGACGAAGCGCAGCCGATCACGGTCGAGCAGGCGAAGGCCCGCGACAAGCTGTGGACGCCCGAGAAGGAGTCCGGCGAACCCGGCTCTTCTCAGCTCTGGACCCCCGGAGGCTGACGAGGCGCCACTGCTACATTCGACCAGCCGGGTCGGCCGGGCCTCGGCAGGATTCTGGCCGAGGAAACGAAAGAAGCGAGGACGATGAGCCCACTGGTCCCGATGGTCGTTGAGCAGACCTCCCGCGGGGAGCGCGCGTTCGACATATACAGCCGGCTGCTAAACGAGCGGATCATCTTCCTCGGGACCCCGGTCGACGATCAGATCGCGAACCTGATCGTCGCTCAGCTGCTTCATCTGGAGTCCGACGACCCGGACAAGGACATCTCGGTGTACATCAACTCGCCGGGCGGCTCGGTCTACTCCGGTCTGGCGATCTACGACACGATGCAGTTCATCAAGCCCGACGTGCAGACGATCTGCGTCGGGATCGCCATGTCGATGGGAGCCTTGCTCCTGGCGGGCGGCGCGCACGGCAAGCGGATGGCCCTGCCGAACGCCAAGATCCTGATTCACCAGGTGTCATCGAGCTTCCAGGGGCAGGCCACGGACATCGAGATCCATGCGCAGGAGATCATCGGTGTGCGGCGTAGGCTGGACGAGATCATCGCCAACCACACGGGCCAGGACCTGGAGAAGGTCCGTGGCGACACCGAACGTGACTACTTCATGAGCGCTGAGGAGGCGAAGGACTACGGCATCATCGACCGCGTGATCTCGCAACACTAGTGCTCTAGTCTTAGCGAGGTCGGCTTCGAGCCGCACGTTTAGGAGGGCAACGCATGGCACGTCCCACGGACTCCAACGAACAGCTTCTCTGCAGCTTCTGCGGCAAGTCCCAGCGCCAGGTGAAGAAGCTGATCGCCGGTCCGGGCGTCTACATCTGTGACGAGTGCATCGATCTCTGCAACGAGATCATCGATGAAGAGCTGACGGCTCCGCCGAGCTTCGATATCGAGAACCTCCCCAAGCCACGGGAGATCTACGACGTGCTCAACGAGTACGTGGTCGGCCAGGAGCAGTCCAAGCGGACGCTGTCGGTGGCGGTCTACAACCACTACAAGCGCGTTCAGATGATGTCTTCCGACGAGAACGACATCGAGCTCCAGAAGTCGAACATCCTGCTGCTGGGGCCGACCGGGTGCGGCAAGACCCTGCTGGCGCAGACGCTGGCGCGGATCCTGAACGTGCCGTTCGCGATCGCGGACGCCACCGCCCTGACCGAGGCCGGCTACGTCGGCGAGGACGTCGAGAACATCCTGCTGAAGTTGATCCAGGCCGCCGACTACGACGTCAAGAAGGCCGAGACGGGGATCATCTACATCGACGAGGTCGACAAGATCGCCCGCAAGGCCGACAACCCCTCGATCACCCGGGACGTGAGCGGCGAGGGCGTACAGCAGGCG
>VAWT01000282.1 GCA_005883415.1 Actinomycetota bacterium
CGCCGGGATCGCCACCCAGACGCAGGTGGAGAAGGCGCTGGCGGAGGAGGGCCTCAGCCGCGAGGAGATCGGCCGGGAGGAGTTCGTGGCCCGGGTGTGGCGCTGGCGCGAGCAGTACGGGGGGACGATCATCGAGCAGCTGAAGCGGCTCGGGGCCTCTTGCGACTACGACGACGAGCGGTTCACGCTCGATCAGCGCTACGCCGCTGCGGTGCTGAAGGTATTCGTCGCCCTGTACGAGAAGGGCTACATCTACCGCGACCGGTACATGGTCAACTGGGACCCGGGGCTCGGCTCGGCGATCTCAGACCTGGAGGTCGAGGAGCGCGAGGTGACCGACACGCTCTACTACATCGATTACCCGCTGGCTTCGGGCTCGGGCGCGGTCACCGTCGCCACCGTGCGACCGGAGACGATGCTTGCCGACACGGCGATCGCCGTGAACCCCGCCGACGAGCGCTACCAGCGGCTGATCGGCGAGACGGCGGTGCTGCCGCTGGTGGGACGCAGGCTGAAGATCATCGCCGACGAGTACGTCAAACCCGAGTTCGGGACGGGCGCCGTGAAGATCACCCCGGGGCACGACCCCAATGACTTCGAGATCGGCCGTCGCCACGGGCTCGATCAGGTCACCGTGATCGGCGAGGATGGTCGCCTCACCGCCTCTGCGCCGGAGCGCTTCCGGGGCCTGACGGTGCAGGAGGCGGCGCGGGCGGTCGTCGATGAGCTGCGCGACCAGGGCCTGATCGCCCGCGCCGAGGAGTACCACCACACGGTCCCGTTCTCACAGCGCTCGGGCGAGCGGATCGAGCCGCTGGTGTCGCTCCAGTGGTTCATGCGGATGGACGAGCTGGCGCGCCCGGCGATCGAGGCCGCCAGGGACGGGCGGGTCCGCTTCTACCCCGAGCGCTGGGCGCGGGTGTATCTGGACTGGATGGAGAACATCCGTCCCTGGTGCATCTCGCGACAACTGTGGTGGGGCCACCAGATCCCCGTGTGGTACCGCGGCGCCGACACGTACGTGGGAGTAGATCCGCCCGCGCGCGCCGGGTGGAAACGCGACCCCGACGTGCTCGACACCTGGTTCTCAAGCGCCCTGTGGCCGTTTGCCACGCTCGGATGGCCAGATCAGACGCCGGAGCTGGCCGCGTTCTACCCGACCGACTCGCTCTCCACGGCGCGGGACATCATCTTCCTCTGGGTGGCGAGGATGATCATGATGGGGCTCGAGTTCACCGGGCAGGTTCCGTTCCCCGACGTCTGCATCCACTCCATCATCCAGTCTCCGGACGGCCGGCGGATGTCGAAGTCCCTAGGGACGGGGATCGATCCCATGGATTTGATTAATGGCGGGCTTCGCCCGCCCGTGTTTACGGAGGGTGGCTCTTTCCCCGCCTACGGCGCCGACGCCGTGCGCTGGGGCCTCTTGGCAACGGCCTCCGGCCAGGACGTCCGGTTCTCGGAGGAGAAGCTCGCCCAGGGTCAGCAGCTGACCAACAAGCTTTGGAACGCCTCGCGGCTCGTGCTGCTGGGGACCGGGGGCGATGCGCAGGCCGCTGTGACGCCCCGCACCGTCGAGGACCGCTGGATCCTGTCCCGGCTCGAGCGCGCCCGCCACGATCTGGCCTCAAGGATCGAGACCTACGAGCTCTCTCACGCCGCCCATCGCCTGTACGACTTCGTGTTCAGCGAGCTGTGCGACTGGTACCTGGAGCTCGTCAAGCCGCGTCTGCGCGCGAGCGAGCCCGAGCTGGTGGCCACGCTGCTGTACGTGCTGACCGAGACGCTGGTGCTCGCCCATCCCATCATTCCCTTCGTGACCGAGGAGATCTACTCGCACCTCCCGGGTGCCCAAGGGCTGCTCGCCGCTCGCCACGCCGGGCCCGGCAGGCCCGTCGACGAGGCGGCGGAGCAGACCATGACCCGCGTGATCGAGGCCGTCACCGCGCTTCGGGCTTGGCGAGACGCGGCGGGGGTAAAGGTCGGGGTCAAGGTGCCGGCTCGTCTGGCCGCGACCGGCTACGAGGAAACGGCCCAGCACATCGCGGCGCTGGGGCGTCTGTCGCTGTCCGAGGACGGTGCCGCGCCCGTGGAATCGATCCCGGTACCGGGCGGAGCGATCGAGATCCTCGCCAGCGACGGACTCGACCCGGAGGCGGCCGCCCGCAAGCGGGCCGCCGAGCGGGACCGGCTCGCTCAGGAGATCGATCGCGCCCAGTCCAAGCTCTCAAATGAGGGGTTCGTGGCCAAGGCGCCCGCCCACGTCGTCCAGGCCGAGCGCGACAAGCTCGAGCGGCTGAGGGCGGAGTTGGAGGCGCTGGATGTCAGCGCCTAGCTTTTCGTTACAGGACGCCGAGCACTACCTGTTGTCGCTCGAGCTGTTCGGGATGCGCTTCGGGCTTGACCGGATGCGGCGCCTCATGACCGCGCTCGGTCATCCCCAGAACGCGTTCGACTCCATCCACGTCGTCGGCACCAACGGCAAGTCCTCCACCACAAGGATGATCGCCGCCATCCTCGCCCGACACGGACTGAGGACCGGCGCCTACACCTCGCCGCACCTGGCGTCGTTCACCGAGCGAATCCAGGTCGGGGAGCGGGATCTCGAGGCGGGCGCGTTCGCTGCAGCCGTCGGGCGCGCGGCGCACGCGGCGGAGCTGGTCAACCGCTCGCTCGACGCCGACGATCGCGTGACCCAGTTCGAGGCACTCACTACGGCGGCCTACTCGGAGCTCGCCCGGCGAGAAGTTGAAGTGGCGGCGATCGAGGCCGGACTCGGCGGCCGATACGACGCGACGAATGTCATCCCGTCGAAAGTGCAGGTGCTCACCAGCGTCGGTCTCGAGCACACCCGCTGGCTCGGGCCAACGATCACCCACATCGCGGGCGAGAAGCTTGACGTCGTGCGGGACGGCGGCACGCTCGTTCTCGGCCACGGGCTTCACCCCGACGCCGTGGCTGTAGCCCGGGAGATGGCCTCCGCCCGCGGCGCGAGGATCGTCAACGCGCCTCAGGATCCGGACGTGCCGGTTGCCGCGCTGGGCTCTTTTCAGCGACGCAACTTCGCGCTGGCCCGCGCCGCCGCCGAGGCCTATCTCGGATCGCTGGACGAGCGGGCGGTGGCCGACGCCGCGGCACACACGCGTGTCCCGGGCAGGCTCCAGATCGTCGGGCGCGACCCGCTGACGCTGCTCGACGGCGCGCACAACCCGGAAGGGGTTGCGGCGCTGGTCGAGTCCCTGGGCGAGCCGTTCGCGGCCGGACGCTCGCCGCTGGTGGCGGTGGTCTCGATCCTCGACGACAAGGACGCGGCCGGGATGCTCAACGCGCTTCTGCCGGCGTGCGATGCGCTGGTGTTCACAGCCTCCCATAATCCGCGCGCATTGCCCGCGCCGACGCTGCAATCACTCGCCCGCCAGCTGGGGGGCCCACCGGCCGAGATCGTGGGCAATCCACGTGCCGCGCTGGAGCATGCTCGCGGCGTGGCGGAGCCTGGGGGGACCGTTCTCGCGACCGGGTCGATCTACCTGGTCGCCGACCTGCTCGCGCCCGCGAGCGACGCCCGAGCGTCAACCCTTTGAGGTCGGTGGTGAACTATGGTTGACCGGCCAACGCTTACCGTGAACGAGCCCGAACAGCAGCCGAGCTTCCTGATCATGATCGGGCTTGTGGCGCTGGTCGTGGCCGTCGTGATCTTGGTGTTCTTCGGGATCGGCTACCTGTTCGGCCGCGTGTTCTTATAGTTGCCACCGCCGCGGCCACTAGCAGGCGATCGTCCGCCGCCGGCGAATGTCTGACGCGACGGATCGACCACGATCACTACACTCGCGTTCTCAAATGTTCCTCCCGGCCGTCTTCGGCATCAAGAGCAGCGGGCTCAATCTCGCGGCGAACCTGGTCATTCTGTTTCTCGTCGTGGTCTGGCTCGCGCTCATCTACTGGACGTACGCCGACGCCCGCCGCAGGATCGCGGACCCGATGTTGGTCGGCTGCGCAACCGCCGCGTCCCTGTTCCCGTTCGTGGGCACGATCGTCTACATGATCGTGCGGCCACCCGAGTACATGGAGGACGTGCGCGAGCGGGAGCTCGAGATGCAGACTGCCGAGGCGCGCCTCACGCAGCTCGGCTATCAGCTCTGCCCGCACTGCGACGCCGAGGTCGAGAAGGACTTCCTGCGCTGTCCGAACTGCCTGCGGAAGCTCAAGGATCCGTGCCGGACTTGCGGCAAGCCCCTCGACCCGAACTGGAAGATCTGTCCGTTCTGTGAGTCGGAGGTCGGCTCGCTGGCGCCGGCACCGCGCCGCGCCCGGCGCCGGCGCGAGACGCCCCCGGCGACCGCACCCACGGCCGCGTCCTCATCCGCTGAGCCGCCGGCGGCAGGCCAGCCGCAGATCACCTGACTCCTCGCCGTCGCGACGGCCGGCCCCAGTGGCGCATAGGATGCCGCGCCCATGGAGCGTTCGCTGATCCTGATCAAGCCCGATGCGTTCGCGCGTAACCTGACCGGGGAGATCGTCGCTCGGTTCGAGCGCAAGGGACTCCGGCTGGTGGGGCTCAAGCAGATGACGATGACGCGCGAGCTGGCGGAGCGCCACTACGCCGAGCACGAGGGCAAGCCGTTCTACGACGAGCTCGTGAGCTTCATCACCTCCGGCCCGCTGGTGGCGATGGTGCTCGAGGGCGACCAGGCGGTCGATGCCGCGCGGCAGGTGATAGGTGCGACAAATCCCCTGGAGGCCAATCCGGGGTCCATCCGGGGGGACTTCGCGATCGAGGTCGGACAGAACATGGTCCACGGCTCTGACTCCCTCTCCTCGGCGACGCGCGAGGTCGGGCTGTTCTTTCCCGAGCTGGGGTGACGGGGCAGGCCCCGTGAGCTTGCGCTGACGCCCCCGCGCCTGATTCTCGCTTCTCGATCCCCTCAGCGCCGGGCGATACTCGAGCGGCTCGGGATCCCATTCGAGGTCCGGGTGGCCGACGTCGAGGAGCTGGACAGCGGGCCGCCGCACGAGGTGGCGCCGGAGAACGCAAAGCGGAAGGCATCGGATGTCGCCGCGACCGAAGACACCGACGCCTTGGTCTTGGGCGTCGATACAGTCGTGGCCCTCGGCGACCGGCTTTACGGCAAGCCCTCCGCCGCCGCGGACGCGCGGGACACCCTCCAAGCCCTTTCCGGCCGCGCGCACGTCGTGATCGGTGGGCTCTGCCTGATCGGCCGGACGGGCACCCGGACGGCGGTGACCACGACCGAGGTCGAGTTCCGCGCCCTCGACGGCGGGCTGCTCGACTGGTATCTGCGCACCGGCGAGTGGCGGGAGCGAGCCGGCGCATACGCTATCCAGGGCAAAGGCGCCGCGTTGGTAGAGAGGATCAAGGGCGACTACCTGAACGTCGTCGGGCTCCCACTAGCGGCGCTCCTCGAGCTGGAACCAGAATTGTTAAGGCTTTAGAAGCGGGGAAAACTGCGCGGCGCAGACCACTCGCGTGGCTCTGGATAGGCATTCGGGCCTAGGTGGGGTCGCACAGGGGTCTGCGCCGCGCCTTTTCCCCGCACTCGGTACACTCGCGCCCGGACGGAACCGGCAGCCTGGTCGTGGCTAACAGCAACTCCTGGGTCCCGTCCGTGCTTCCGCCTCTCTGGATATAGACGCATGGGCTTCTTCACGTACCTAACCGGATTCGGCGGCCGCGACATGGCCGTCGATCTGGGCACCGCAAACACCCTCGTGTACGTCCGCGGACGGGGGATCGTGCTGTCCGAGCCGAGCGTCGTCGCGGTCGATTCCCGCACCGGCGAAGTACACGCAGTGGGGATCGAGGCCAAGCGCATGCTAGGCCGCACCCCCGGGACGATCCAGGCCATCCGTCCCCTGAAGGACGGCGTGATCGCCGATTTCGAGGTCACCGAGGAGATGCTCCGGCATTTCATCCAGAAGGTGCACCAGAACCGCTGGGCGCACCCGCGCGTGGTGGTGTGCGTACCGAGCGGTGTCACGGGCGTAGAAAAGCGGGCTGTTGAGGAGGCGTGCCTGTCCGCCGGCGCTCGCCAGGCCTACCTGATCGAGGAGCCGATGGCCGCCGCGATCGGGGCCGGGCTGCCGGTCGGTGAGCCGACCGGGTCGATGGTCGTGGACGTCGGCGGCGGCACGAGCGAGGTCGCGGTCATCTCCCTGGGCGGGATCGTCGTCTCGCAGTCGATCCGGGTCGGTGGCGACGAGCTCGACGAGGCGATCATCAACTACGTCAAGCGCGAGTACAAGCTTTTGATCGGGCAGCAGACTGCCGAGGAGGTCAAGCTGGAGATCGGCTCGGCCTTCCCGATGCCCGAGGAGGTTCAGGCGGAGATCCGGGGGCGCGACATGGTCTCCGGGCTGCCGAAGACGGTGGTGCTCACAAGCGAGGAGATCCGGGGGGCGCTGGAGGAGCCGGTAGCTCAAATCACCGACGCGGTTAAGGAGACGCTCGATCGCACGCCGCCCGAGCTCGCGTCGGACATCATGGATCGTGGCATCATGTTGGCCGGAGGAGGCTCACTGCTCCAGGGGATCGAGGAGCGCCTGCGTCACGAGACGCAGATGCCCGCACACCTGGCGGAGTCACCGCTGACGTGCGTGGCGGTTGGCTCCGGGAGGTCTTTGGAGGAGTTCGAAGCCATCCACCGATCTAGCAAGAATTCACGTAATCGGCGCCGCCGGTACTAGGTTTTGAGGGCCTGGAGCTGAGATGGCCCGGAACAAGCTGTTGGAGACACGGATCACGTGCATGACAAGCAAGTCCGACGCAGGCGCGCCGTACTTCTAGCGCTCGTCGTTGTTTCTTTAATTCTTCTGACCGCCTACTTCGGCGAGCCGCAGTCGAGCCCGCTGCACACGCTGCAGCGCGGAATCGTCCAGGTCATCTCGCCGATCCAGGAGGGAGCCAGCAAGGTCCTGACGCCCTTCCGGGACGTGGCCGGGTGGTTCTCTGACACGCTGCACGCCAAGTCTCGGGCCGACCAGCTGCAAAAGCAGAACAGCACGCTGCGTGCGGAGCTCGCGCAGGCGCAGAGCGCTGAGCTGCTCAACCGCCAGCTGGCAAAGCAGGTGGGGCTCGACCAGAGCAACACCATCGCCGCCTACCAGAAGCTCTCGGCAAGCGTCATATCCCACGACGCCACGCTGTGGTACGAGACGGTCGAGGTTAACAAGGGCTCGGATGACGGGGTCCGAATCAACGCCCCAGTGGTCTGGGAGGGTGCATTGGTCGGCAAGGTCACTTCGGTCGGATCCACGTATTGCGAGGTCACGCTGATCACCGACCACACGTTCGCGGCGGCGGCGCAGGTCCAGGACCAGAATGGCGACTCCGGAGTGCTCGTGCCCAGGGTCGGCAATCCAAACCAGCTCGTGCTGCAGGACCTGCCGACGATCAATCCCGGCCAACCGGCGCCGCAGGTCGGCCAGCAGGTCGTGACGCTCGGATTCAAGAACGGGCCGCTCCAGGACC
>VAWT01000109.1 GCA_005883415.1 Actinomycetota bacterium
ACGGTCCACGAGCTCGGGGAGCGCGACGACGGCGATCCACCCGATCGCAATGTACGTGGCCGCGCCGAGCCAGCCGGGGGCGTCGATCCAGGCCAGCTTGAACATCACTCCGGCCAGCGACGCGGACCACGCCGCGAACATCATCGCTTCGCCGAGCGCCCCGTGCAGCACGAGCAGCCCGAACGGCGTGTAGCTCCCGGCGATCAGCACGAAGATCATCGTGTGGTCAAGCCAGCGCATCCAGCGGCGCGCGCCGGGCTTGCGCCAGTCAACGCGGTGATAAAGCGCGCTAGTACCAAACGAGGCAGCGACACTTAGCGCATAGATCGACACCGCCAGGCGTGTACGCGTCGAGCCGGCCTCCAGCACCAGGCCGCCGCCGGCCACCAACGACACCAGAAACGCCCACTGATGGAGCACCCCGCGCAATCGAGGCTTAAGCACTGGATCAAGGCTCGGAGCGGCAGCCACCGATCAATTCTCGCCAAGAACAGCATTCGGCATTCGCGCCGGACCTATCGCCGCCTTCACCCCCTCCGCTGGACCAGATCACGGGGCCGCTTCTGCGACCAGCACCGCCCTGGTCAGAGCTCTGACAGGCGATGGCCCATGCAGGAAGCCTGTCCAGGGGGCGGACACGCACCGGGGAGCGAGTTTTGGCAGCACGGGCGCTCGGGTAGCCGGGTTTGTTCAAGCCAATGGAAGGAGCGCGCGATGCTAGCCCTGACGAGCAACGCGCAAGAGGCGATCGAAGGCCTCCTGAGTGCGAGCAGCATCCCCGAAGGTGCCGGCGTGCGGATCGCTCCGCCGGCCGATGCCGACGACACCCGTCTTGGTCAATTGCAGATCACCGTGGCGACGACGCCGGCAGAGGCGGACCAGGTGATCGACGAAGCCGGCGCGCGCGTGTTCGTGGACGAGGCGGCGACCGAATTCCTCGACGACAAGATCCTCGACGCGGACATCAGCGGGGAAGAGGTGAGCTTCGCGCTCGCCGACCAACCCCGGTGAGTCGCCGCGATCCGGATCTGGCTGAGCGGCTTCAGACCCCAGTGCCGTGGAGCTACCCGAGCCCGACAGACCGGCCCGATGAGCCCTCGGTTCCCGACAAGGCGTAGGGGGAACCGGCGCCGATCGAGCCACCGCAGATGCCCGATGAGGGCCTTCAGCCCGGCGCGCGCCGTGCGGTGCGGGGTTCATGTGGTAGACGCCCTCTCACACCTCATCCAGCAGATCCTGGCCCCAGCGCTGGGTTTGCTGGCCACGTGGTCGGTTTCGTCGACGGATTTCCTCCGCTGCGCCGCCGTCATTCCCCGGTTGGGGGGCGCCGCTCCCGCTTGCGCTGGCTCTGTCGGCGTTTGGAATCGAGCCGGCGCTCGCGTGCGGCGGGACCGGGACGCGTGGGGCGCCGCGGACGCGGGCGCTCGAGCGCCGCGCGCAGCCGTTGGGCCAGACGCGATCTCGCGATCTCGCGGTTGCGTAGCTGACTGCGCTCGTCCTGCGCGACCGCGGTGACGCGGGGCCCGAGCCGTTCAAGGAGTCGCGACCGCGCCCACTCGGGCAGGCTCGACGAGCCCGCGATGTCAAAGCTCACCTCCACGCGAGAGTCAGTGACGTTCGCGTGCTGGCCACCGGCGCCCGTCGAGCGGCTCGTTCGCACGGTCAGCTCTGCCTCTGGTATCTCGACCTGCTCGTTGACGTACAACGACTCAGGCCAGCCGGGGTAAGAGGAGGGCGCGGCACTCCATCCCCACGGTGGCATCGAGGGCCGCGAAGTAGGCGTTGAACAGGTCGGGGTGGTCACGGATGTGCCAGACGACCTCGGCCTTCAGCCACGCGGCGTCGCGCGCCCGCTCGATGCTCCAGATCGCCGCCATGTCGTCGACCGGCGCCACGTCGTGATCGAGCTCCTTGATCGCTCCTGTGAGGAGCCACTGCTTGGTTTGCCCCTCGACCTGGCCCAGAATCGCGTTCACAGCGTTGTAGTCCTGGTGCTGCGGAGAGTCGCCGGTCGGCTCCACGCCGAGGCTTTGGCTGGTGTCGATCACCCCGAGCGCCAGGTCGTGGCCGATGTGGGCGTTCATGCCCGCGACCGCGAACTGAAGCGGCGCTATACGCCGATCGTGCCGTGCGTCGAACAACGGCGCCCAACACGCAGGAAGCGGCTTGCCAGCGGCGGCGGCGTCGAAGGCGGCGAAGAACAGGTTGCCGAAGTAGACGTCGAGATCCTCGAGGAACGGCGGCGCGGCCAGGTGGCCCGACTGGCAGTACGTGCGTACGGCCAGTGTCACGTCGAGATAAAGCCGGTTGAACCAGCGCACCCCGTCGCTCGCCGGCAGCGTTTGGTCCAGGCTCTGCAAGCGAGCAACCACCTGATCGATCGTCTGCGCCGTCACGACCCCGCTCGTCGTCGAATTTGGCCGGCCCTCGCGGTCGCAGGCTAGCAACGGCATTCAGGGCCGGGCGGCCGCGGCCCGCTGCCTCGCCTTGAACCGCAGACCCGCAAGCTTCCACTGTCTGGGACTGGGTGCGGACGTGGGTCAGGGATCAGCCGGTGCCTTGGGGCGTGCGGCGGCGACGTAAGGACAGCCGGTGGTCGTGCTGCCCCTCGCTGCCGTGTCTTGGGAACCGCCCGCTGTGCTCAGCGAGCCACGGTTCACAAGCGTCCTTCGGCCTGTCGTTGGACGTGAGCGAGGATGCGACGGACACCGACTCGGTGACCGCGGCTGCCGATCACCAGCGCGCGGTAGATGCGCCCCTTGAGATGCGGGAATGCGGCCGAGGAGCGCGCGTGCAGACAGATACCCCCAGACGTAGAGAGTTCCAGTTCGAACCGTAGTTCGTACTCCGAGAACCGATGAGTGCCGCGTAGCGTCAGCAGCCGGAGTGGCTCGACTTCCGCCACAGCGATTCCTGTGATGGCGTCTCCCACGGCAACACCACTTGACCATCCCCCTGTCCTGGTCGACGGTTCTAGTCCCCACGCCGAAGCGAGCCTGGCCGGCACGC
>VAWT01000210.1 GCA_005883415.1 Actinomycetota bacterium
AACGCTTACGCCCGTTCCATGACCGTGACCGGTCGCCACCCTAGCGCGTCCGCCAGAGAGTTCGCCACCGCGATCGCGGGGACGCTCGAGCGGATCAAAGCCGACCGATCGGGGGCGGTCGTGACGCTCAGCCCGCACGCCGTGCAGGCGGCGCGGGAGCTCGAGCGTGAACCAGCGCCCGGTCCACTGGCGGGAACGCCCTTCACCGCCAAGGACGTGCTCGCGAGTGCGGGCGTCCCGTCGCAGGCCGGCAGTCGCGCATTCGCCAACCACGTACCGGAGGCGGACGCACCTGCGATCAAGCTGCTTCGCAGAGCGGGGGCGGTGCTGGTCGGAAAGACCAACTGCTCGGAGCTGGCGCTCACGCCGTGGACTGGCAACGCTCTGTTCGCGGAAACCAGGCACCCATCCCGGCCCGGTCGCTCGCCAGGCGGGTCGAGCGGCGGCTGTGCCGCTGCGATCGCCGCCGGACTGGTGCCGGTCAGCCTCGGCACCGACTACGGTGGATCGATCCGCCTGCCGGCGGCAGCTTGCGGGATCATTGGGTTGCGCCCCACGCCGGGACGAGTGCCGCCCGGGGGTCAGCTACCGCCCCCTCCGCCTGGATCGCCCCGCGCCGCTTTTTCGGTTGTGGGGCCGCTGGGGGCCGACGTCAACCACGTTCATGGCGCTTTGCAGGCGCTCGATCCCGAGCACCACTCGCCGCTGCCGGCGATGCCGCCCTCTCCGGTCGCCATCGGCAGCGCCGAGGAGGCAGTTCGGGCGGCGGGAACCGCGCTCGCGGATGCCGGCCACGATGTGGTGATGGTGCAACCGCCGTTCATGCCCGCTGCTGAGCACTGCTTTACCGCGCTGCGTGAACTCGACACCTACGAGGATCTTCGCCCGCTGGCGGATCGCCTCGGCTCCGCGTTACAGGAGCTGATCGAGCGCGCACCCCGCAGCCTCGACGCTTCGGCATATGCCAAGCACACCCGTGAAGCAGAGCGACTGCGCATGCAGGCGGACGCTTTCATGGCCGAGCATCCAGTGCTTTTGCTCCCGGTCGCGCGGTGTGAGCTTCCCCCGCCCGCCGGTGCGCCCGTCGCCTTCGAAGACCTCGGGCCGTGCCGAGCGATCTCCCTGCTCGGGCTTCCGGCCGTAGCCGTCGGGGGCATTCAGATCGTCGCCCGGCGCGGCCGCGACGAAGACGCGCTGGCTGCCGCCGCAATGCTGGAACGCCGCCCCTAGCTGGGGCGCTCGCGCTTGTGGCTGACGCCGACGAGCGGCTACTATCAGACTGACTCGGATGGCGCTGGAGACCACCACTGTTGCACTCGCCGACGGGTCGCTGTTGCGCGACCAGGCGTTCATCGGGGGCCGCTGGTGCGACGCGGATGACGGCCGGACATTTGCGGTCAGAAACCCCGCGAGCGACGAGCTGCTGGCGACCGTGCCGAGGATGGGCGTCGGCGAGACGCGACGCGCGATCGATGCTGCGGCGGACGCCTTCGCAGACTGGCGAGATCGGCCCGCCGCCGAGCGGGCGGCGGTGATGCGCCGCATGCGGGATCTGATGTTGGAGCATCGCGACGACCTCGCTCTGCTGCTGACGCTCGAGCAGGGAAAGCCGCTGGCGGAGTCACACACCGAGATCGCCTACGCCGCGGCATTCCTCGAATGGTTCGGGGAGGAGGCCAAGCGGATCTATGGCGACACGATCCCCTCGCCGCACCGCGACAAGCGGATCCTCGTCACCAAGCATCCGGTTGGCGTCTGCGGCGGGATCACCCCCTGGAACTTCCCATCGGCGATGGTGACCCGCAAGGCTGCGCCGGCGCTTGCGGTCGGCTGCACGATGGTGCTCAAGCCGGCCGAACAGACGCCGCTGTCGGCCCTGGCGATCGCCGCCCTGGCCGAGCGGGCCGGCCTGCCGCCGGGTGTGCTCTCTGTCGTCACCGGCGACGCCGAGGACGCGCCGGCGATCGGTACCGAGATGACCTCCAATCCGATCGTCCGCAAGATCGGCTTCACCGGCTCCAACGAGGTCGGCAAGCTGTTGATGCACCAGTGCGCCGATCAGGTGAAGAACGTCTCGCTCGAGCTCGGTGGCAATGCTCCGTTCATCGTGTTCGACGATGCCGACCTCGATGAGGCGGTCGCCGGCGCGGTGCTGTGCAAGTTCCGCAACTCCGGGCAAACCTGCATCACAGCCAACAGGATCCTGGCTCAGGACGGCATCCATCAGGAGTTCGTCGATCGCTTCACGGCTCAGGCGGCGAAGCTGGTGGTCGGTGTCGGTGTCGAGCCGGCGACCAAGGTCGGGCCGCTGATCGACCAGCAGGCGTTCGAGAAGGTCAGCCGCCACGTGGCCGACGCCTGCGAGCGCGGCGCCCAGCTGCTCCTAGGCGGCGGGCCGCACGAGCGGGGCGGAACGTTCTTCAGCCCGACCGTGCTGGACCGGGTGAGCCTCGAAGCTGACATGTCGCGCGAGGAGACGTTCGGACCTGTCGCCGGGATACATCGGTTTGGTGACGAGCGCGAGGCGATAGAGATCGCCAACGACACGCCGTATGGGCTTGCGGCGTACTTCTACAGCCGCGATGTGGGGCGCATCTTTCGGGTCTCCGAGCACCTCGAATACGGAATCCTCGGCATCAACACGGGCTTCATCTCCGTGGAGGTGGCGCCCTTCGGCGGGGTCAAGGAGTCAGGCATCGGCCGCGAAGGCTCGAAGTACGGGGTCGACGACTGGATCGAGACGCGCTATTTGTCGCTCGGCGGGATCGATAATTGATCGTCGAGATGCGCGAGTACACGCTGCACGCGGGGAAAGTGCCCGAATACCTGCGGCTGTACGAGCGTGAGGGACTCGCGATTCAGCGCGAGATCCTGGGCTGCATGGTCGGCTACTACGCGACGGAGGTCGGCCCCGCCGTCAACCAGGTCGTACACCTGTGGGCATATGACAGCTTCGAGGACCGCCTGCGTCGCCGGGCGAAGCTCGCCGAGCACCCGGGGTGGCAGGCGTACGTGCAGAAGATGAGGCCGATGCTGGCCGCGCAATCGAATCGCCTGATGCGGCCGGCGCCATTCTTCGAGGAGGAGCTTCGCCCGTGAGCCGTCTGGACGGCCAGGTTGCGATCGTGACCGGCGCCGCACAGGGCATCGGCCGGAAGATCGCAGAGGGGCTCGCTGGCGTGGGCGCTCGGGTGGTGGTCGCCGATGTCCAGGCCGCCGACGAGGTCGCCAACTCGCTGGGAGGGATGGCCGTCGCCGTAGACGTCTCCGACCAGGCTGGCTGCGAGCGCATGGCGCAAGCCACAATCGATTCCTACGGCCGGATCGACGTGCTGGTCAACAACGCCGGAATCTGGAGCTCCCTGGAGCCGACGCCTTTTGATCACCTGTCGGTGGATGAGTGGAAGCGGGTGTTCGACGTCAACGTGCTCGGTATGTACCTGGCGACGCGGGCGGTGGCGCCGTTCATGCGCCAGGCGGGCCGGGGCCGGATCATCAATCTCTCCTCCGGCACCCCGTACAAGGGCGTGCCGTTCTTCCTGCATTACGTCACCAGCAAGGGAGCGGTGATCGCAATGACGCGCGCGCTTGCCAAAGAGCTCGGCGCGGACAATGTATTGGTGAACACGATCGCACCCGGCTTCACGCTTTCCGACGGCGTGCTCCACAACCCGGTGCAGCTCGAGCAGCTGCAGGACGTCTCGGCCAAGGCTCGGGTCCTGGTCAGAGACCAGTATCCCGAGGACATCGTCGGCGCCGTGCTGTTCTTCGCCGGCGAGGAGTCATCGTTCATCACCGGCCAGTCGCTCGTGGTCGACGGCGGGGCCCATTTCAACTAGGTGCTCCTGCAAGTCGTCGAGCACCGCCTGCCCGAGGACCAGAAGCTCCGACTCGACGCCGCGCCGCGCGTGGTTTACGTGATCGATCGGAACGGCGCCGAATACTCAGAAGACGCTCGCACCGTATCCGGGCCATTGCATGCGCTCTCGTTCGAGCTCGTGCCCGCGGCCTCAGATGACGCGTTGCTCGCTGTCCCGCTTCAGCTGCCACCTAGCGAGCAGCATCTGATTCGCTGCGACAGGGTCGACTTCCCGCCCGGCGGCGTGGCCCATCTCCACACCCATCGAGGACCGGGAATCCGCGTGCTGCTGCAGGGCGCGATTCGAATCAAGACCGCCGGAGAGACCC
>VAWT01000211.1 GCA_005883415.1 Actinomycetota bacterium
GTCCTCGTGACGCCGAGGCGGGTCGCGGCACGGGCCAGGTCCTGGCGCGAGGGATACAGAAGCGCATAGTGGTAGAGACCCGCATGCCGGCCGGGCTGCGGCGCGTCCGGAACTTCGGTGAGCGCGATAGCCGTTGTCGTGCCATCGCCCAAGCGGGCGACCGGCGGCTCGAGGTCGTGAACCCTCAGGCCGAGCGCGGACTGATACCACGCGATCGAACGGTCGAGGTCGCTGACCGTCAGGCTGATTTCGCCCATCTGGAGGGTCGCCGGAAGCGACACAGGGCTTTGCTGATGGGTTTGAACGACGGTTGTCATAGACCCAGCAGTATAGTTGATTAGTCAAGTATCGACACCACCAAAGTTCCCCGGCGGCGCGGCCCTCCGTGTTCGGCCGGGCGCACCTCTGGGCGCCCCATATGATCAATCAGGTGCCAGACCTCACCCCCTCTGTACAGACCGTGGTCCACCGCTGTCTGGCCGTCAAGCCGGGGGAGGACGTGGTCGTGATCGTCGATGGGGGCACCCGCGCCATCGGCGAGGCGCTCCGGGAGGAGGCCGCCGGCGCCGGCGCCGACGCCGTGCTGGCGGTCATGGATCCTCGCGAGATGGACGGCAACGAGCCGCCCCCAGCGATCGCGGCAGCCCTGACCGCCTGCGACGTGTTCATCGCGCCCACGACGAGGTCGCTCAGCCACACGACTGCTCGAAAGCGCGCGAGCGACGACGGCGTTCGCGGCGCGACGATGCCCGGCGTGACGGAGGAGATGCTCGCCCGGGTGATGGCGGTCGACTTCGACGTCATGGCCGGTCGATCCCGGGCGGTGGCCGCGCTCCTCGACGCCGCAGATGTGGCGCACGTCACCTGCCCTCGAGGCTCCGATCTGACGCTCGACATTTCCGGCCGCCGCGGGATCGCCGACGACGGTGACCTCACCGCCCGTGGAGCGTTCGGCAACCTGCCCTGCGGCGAGGGGTTCATCGCCCCGCTGAGCGGAGAGGGACGGGTCGTCGCCTCCAGCGTCGGTCCGCTCGGGATCAGCGACGAGCCCGCCACCCTCACGGTCCGCCACGGCCTTGTCGTTAGTGCCGAAGGTGGGCTCGGCCCCGAGTGGCTGAAGCTGCTGGACGTCCACGGCGAGCCGGGCCACAACCTGGCGGAGCTGGGCGTGGGCACCAACGACCGCGCCGAGCTGACCGGCCTGGTGCTCGAGGACGAGAAGATCCTGGGCACCGTCCACGTCGCGTTCGGGGCGAGCGCGGGCATCGGCGGCACTGTCGCCGTCCCGATTCATCTCGACGTGGTCGTGCTCAAGGCCTCGCTCGAGATCGACGGTCAGCCGGTGCTCGAGGAGGGTCGATTCGTGCTCGACGGAGCCTGACGACCGAGCCGAGACCGTGACTTTGCTCGCGGTGCCCAACGTCTCCGAGGGACGCGACCCGGGAGCGATCGCAACGATCGCTGCGGCGTTCTCGCGCCGGGGAGCGCGCCTCCTGGACGTCCACTCCGATCCCGACCACCACCGTACCGTGTTCACCCTGGCCGGCGGTCCAGGGGAGCTCGCCTACGCGGTGCTGGACGGCGCACGGGAAACCCTGCAACGCATCGATGTCAAAGGACATTCCGGCCGCCACCCCCGGGTTGGCGCCATCGACGTGGCGCCGATCGTGTACCTGGACGACGGGGACCGAGGCTCGGCCTGCGCGGAGGCGCTGGTGCTGGCCGACCTGCTGGGCGCGGAGCTCGAGCTCCCCGTGTTCCTCTACGGGTCGCTCGCCGACGGTCGCACCCGCGCGGAGCTACGCCGGGGAGGCCCCGTGGAGCTGCAGAGGCGACTCGAGTCCCGGGAGCTAGCACCCGACTTCGGCCCCCGGCAGCTCCACCCCACGGCCGGCGCGGTGCTGGTCGCGTCCCGTCCTCCACTGGTGGCGTTCAACCTCGAGCTGGCGCCGCCCGCCAAGCTCGAGCAGGCGAGAGAGATCGCCAACGCCATCCGGGAGGGAGGACCGGAGGGCATCCCGGGCGTGCGGGCGATCGGCGTGTGGCTGGATCAGCGTGGCATCGCTCAGGTGTCGACCAACGTCGAGGAGTACCCCAACGTGCAGCTCGGAGAGGTGGTCGCCGCCGTGGCTCGCCGGGCGCCGATCGTCGAGGCGGAGCTTGTGGGGCTGGCGCCCCGAGCCGCGTTCGAGGGGTTCCCGGCCGACGTGCCAGTCCGCAACGCGCGGACGATTGAGGACGCGCTCGAGCACGATTGAGCAAACGCTCCAGAGCGGGGGCTAAGCTCCCATAGACAATGGCTCAGACCAAGCGCAAGCGCCGCTCCAAGCACCGTGGAACTCCCGCCGGCAGTGTCGAGGCCCGCGGTCGGACATCGCGGCCAGCTTCGCCGAAAGAGCGCAAGCAGCAGGCTCGTGTCCAGGCTCGCGAAAAGCGCCTGAGCCAGCGGCCGACGTGGAAATCGTCGCTGACCCGGGCGGCGTTTGCCGCCGGGTTACTGTTCCTGTTCCTGGTTCTGAGCGGTCCCAAAAAGAACAGGGTCGGGTTCGCGCTGCTGTTCACGGTGCTCGCGCTCGCCATCTACGTCCCGGCCGGCTATTACATCGAGCTCTTCCTGTGGAAGCGGCGCCAGCGGCGCAAAGAGCTAGGCCGATGATCGACGTCCGCATGTTCACGGTCGGTCCGGTGCAGGAGAACTGCTTCGTTGTCCGGCAGAAGGGCTCCGAGCGGGCGGTGATCGTCGACCCCGGCGACGAGGCTGAGCGACTGCTCAATGCGCTCGATGCGCTCGAGGTCAAGGCGCTCGAGGCCATCCTGGTCACGCACACCCATTTCGACCACATCGGAGCCGTGGCGCCCGTCGCCAAGGCGACCGGCGCGCCGGTCTACTGCCCCGAGCTCGAGAAGCAGGTCCTTCAGAACATCATGGATTACGTCCCCTGGCCCGGGTTCGGTCCGTTCGAGAGCTATGACGCAGACCACACAGGGATCCGTGGGCCGGGTGGATCTTCCGGGCGGTGACTGGCCGACGCTGCTGAGCTCGATCGAATCGCTCGTCGAGCGCTATCCCGACGAGTCAACGGTCTATCCGGGCCACATGGGGGTGACGACGCTCGCGCGCGAGCGCGCCACCAACCCCTTCCTGCGCGAGCTCGCAGCGAACCGGTGATCCGTGCTCCCCGCGGCACGTTCGACGTGCTTCCCGACGACGCTGCCCGGCGCCGGACGCTCGAGGCACACGCCGAGCGAATCCTCGGCGCTGCCGGTTATGGACAGATAGAGACCCCGACGTTCGAAGCGACCGAGCTGTTCGCCCGCGGCGTGGGAGAAGCAACGGACATCGTCCGCAAGGAGATGTACACGTTCGACGATGGGGGCGGCCGGTCGCTGACACTCCGGCCCGAGGGAACGGCACCGGTGTGCCGGGCGTACATCGAGCACGGCATGCACAAGCTCCCGCAGCCGGTCAAGCTCTGGTACCTGTCGAGCTTCTTCCGAGCCGAGGCGCCACAGAGAGGCCGCTACCGGCAGTTCTGGCAGGTGGGCGCCGAGGCCATCGGCTCGGCCGCACCCGAGACCGACGCCGAGCTGATCGTGTTGCTAGCGGACCTGCTCGGCGCGGTGGGGGCAAAGGGCGTGCGCCTTCGTCTATCGAGCCTCGGCACGCCCGAGACCCGCGCCGAGTACCGCGAGGAGCTCAAGCTCTACCTACACGCGCGCGAGAGCCGGCTGAGCGAGGACGTACGGGAGCGGATCGACCAGAACCCGCTGCGCGCGTTCGACGCCACCGATCCTGGAACGCGAGATGTGATGCGCGAAGCGCCGCTTCTGCTCGACCGCCTCGACCCACAGGACGCCGCTCACTTTGCGCAGGTGCGCGAGCTGCTCGACACCGGCGGGGTCGGATACGAGATCGATCCCAGCCTGGTGCGCGGGCTCGACTACTACACGCGGACGGTGTTCGAGTTCGAGTCAGACGTCCTGGGCGCCCAGTCCGGCGTCGGAGGCGGGGGGCGCTACGACGGGTTGATGGAGGAGCTGGACGGCCCGGCCACGCCGGCATGCGGCTTTGCGGCGGGCGTCGAGCGGATGTTGCTGGCAGCGGGCGAGCCGCCGGCCCCGCCTGACCACGTAGACCTGTTCATCGCGCTCGCCAAGCCGAACGGCGCCGGCACCGGATTCGAGCTGAGCCGCGCCGCCCGCCGCGCCGGGCTCAGCGCGCAGCTAGAGCTGGCGGGCCGGTCGCTGAAGGGCCAACTCAAGCACGCCGACCGGATCGGCGCCCGGTACGTCGCGATCGTCGGCGACGACGGCCACGTCAGCCTGAAGGACATGGAGTCAGGACAGCAGCGCGAGCTAGACGCGGCCGACGTGGTGCAGGCGGTCCGGAAGCCGTGAAGCTCCCTCCGCGTCCCAACACCTACCGCGACGCCTGGTGCGGCCAGCTGACCGCGGAGCGTGCCGACACGACCGCGCGGGTCGCGGGGTGGGTCCATCGCCGCCGCGATCACGGCGGGCTCATCTTCATCGACCTCAGAGACCGAAGCGGCATCGTCCAGCTCGTCTTTCACCCCGAGACGGCGCCCGAGGC
>VAWT01000212.1 GCA_005883415.1 Actinomycetota bacterium
GCTCTCCCGTGGCCGGCGTCCGCTCGGGCAGCTTGCCGCCGCGGGTGCGGCGCAGGGGAACGCGTGGGGCGACCTTGGCGAGCATGGCCAGCCGCTCGGGCAGGTGCTCCGCCCCGAGCCGTCGGGCAGCGGCGAGCATCGGCGCCAGCGCCCGCAGCCGTCGCGGGTGAGGCAGCGTCTCAAACAGCAACAGCCGCAATGCCCGATCGGCGGTGTCGCGTCGGTGGCCTCGCTCGATCTGGGGACGGACGCGCTCGATCAGCCGGTCGTAGCGCACCCCGGACGGACAGGCCGACACGCAAGCCATGCAGCCGAGGCAGCTGTCGAAGTGGCTCACCATCTCGTCCGTCAGCTTGTGTTCTGAGTGCAGGCCTTCGTCGATCAGCACGATCCGCCCCCGGGGAGAATCCGCCTCTTGCGCCCAGAGAACGTAGGTGGGACAGCTCTCCAGGCAGAACCCGCAGTGGACGCAGTCGTCGACGATCGACTGGTCGGGAGGGCGGTCGGCATCGAACGCGAGCACGATCAGATACCTCCCACGAAGACACCCGGATTGCAAACACCGACCGGATCGAAGCGCCGCTTGACACGCCTCATGAGCTCGAGCGCCGGAACGTTCCCCATTCCCCAGGGATCTGCCGCCGATCGCAGCTGCGGGGGTGCGTCGAGCAGCACGGGATATGCGTCGGCGGGAAACCCCTCCTGCAACCGCGGGACTGATTCCGGATCCAGCTCGATGTAGCTCGTCCCCAATCCGGCCCGCCCGATCACGGTCGCTCCTGAGGCGTCCGCGGCGCGTAGCACCGCGGGCAGCAGGGTGGGGCGCCCCGTCACGCGGATCAGTAACGCGTGCGCCGAACGTTGCCCCGCGCGCTGCCGGGCCCACAGCTTCTCGTCGTCGTCGGTCAGGTCCACCTGGCTGAGCCCCGCCTCCTGCATCAGCTTGCCGGCCCGGTCCGCTCGGGGCTTCGGCTCGGCGCCTGAGACGGAGGCGAGCAATCCGCCGCGTCCCCCGCGCCAGGCGAAATCGAGCGCGTCCAGTTCGAGCGGCGCGGCCGCCAGCGCTCGCGCTGCCGAGCCAAGCATCTCTGGGTCGCTGGCGACGCCGAAGGCGGTCAGCCGGTGCGGCGGGCGTGGGTGCAGCCGGAAGTTGACCGACAGGATCATGCCCAGGGTGCCGAACGAACCGCTGAACACCTTGGCCAGGTCGTAGCCCGCGACGTTCTTGATGACCTTACCGCCGGACCGGGCGATCGTCCCGTCCGACAGGGCCACGGTCATCCCGATCACCAGGTCGCGGACGCCACCGTAGTGGTGACGCAACGGCCCCGAATCGGCTGTGGCTACGATGCCGCCCACGGTTGCCCGCTGATCAGCCCCGAGTGGAGGGTCGAGCGCCAGCATTTGCCCGGCCTCGGCAAAGCGCTCTTGTGCCCGAGCGAGCGGGACCCCAGCCTCGAGTACGGCGGTCAGATCGCCTGCATTGTGCTCGACGATCCGGTCGAGCGACCCCGTTCGAAGCTCGAGCGACGACTCGACGCCGACGGCGCCCCATCCGGCCTTCGTGCCACCGCCGCGGAACCGAACCGCACTCGTGCTCGCATTCACGGCGGCGAGCGCGTCGGCGGCCTCTTCGAACGTGCTGGGCTCGGCTGCTTCGTTCAAAGCCGCGTCGCCACGCCGGCTCGCTCGAGGGGGTGCTCGCGGTAGGGACCCGGGACCTCTCCGCACAGTCGGGGGGTTGGCATCACCTTGCCCGGGTTCGCCAGCCCGTGTGGATCGAATGCGCACCGCAGCCGATGGAAGGCTTCGAGGTCGGCTTCGGAGAACATGGCCGGCATCTGCGCCTTCTTGTCCACGCCGACGCCGTGCTCGCCGGTGATCGAGCCCCCTTCCTCCACGCAGGCACTGATGATCTGTCCGGCCAGCTGCTCGGCCCGCTCCGGCTCGCCCTCACGAGCCGCGTCGTAGCAGACCAAGGGGTGAAGATTCCCGTCCCCGGCGTGAAACACGTTCGCCACCGAGAGGCCGTACTCCGCGGACAGCGCGTCGATCCGCCTCAGGACTTCGGACAGTCGCGTGCGCGGGATCACGCCATCCTGGACGAAGTACGCGGGGGAGAGGCGCCCCATAGCGGCGAACGCTGCCTTGCGTGCCTTCCAGATCAATTCCCGCTCATCCGCCGACTTCGCCACACGAACCTCCACTGCACCGGCGTCTGAGCACAGCCTCTTGACGTGCTCAAAGCGCGTCTCGCACTCCTCTTGCGGCCCGTCCAGCTCGACGATCAGGGCAGCTCCCACGTCCAGCCTGTACCCGGCCCCGGTCGCCTCCTCGGCAGCGCGGATCGACAGCCGATCCATCATCTCGATCGCTCCCGGGACGATCCCCGCCGACACGATCCCGGTCACCGCCTCGCCGGCCGACCCGGTGTCCTCGAAGAAGGCCAGCAGCGTGCGCACGTCCTCCGGCGCGGGGGCGACGCGTAGGGTGATCTTGGTCGCGATCCCCAGCGTTCCCTCCGATCCCACGAACGCGCCGAGCAGGTCGTAGCCGGGCTCGTCGCGGTCGAGCCCGACCACGGTCCCATCGCTGAGCACCAGCTCCAGGGCGGCGACGTAGTTGGTCGTGAATCCGTACTTGAAGCAGTGCGCCCCACCAGAGTTCTCGGCGATGTTGCCGCCGATCGAGCACACGATCTGGCTGGACGGGTCCGGGGGGTAGAAGTGAGTCGGCGCGACGACTCGGGAGATTGACAAATTAGTAACCCCCGGCTCCACCACCACCCGGGCGTCCTCGAGCTCGACGGACAGGATCCGCCGCAGCCGGGCGAGCACGATCAGCACCCCCTCGGCGACTGGCAGCGCGCCCCCTGACAGGCCGGTGCCAGATCCGCGTGCGACCCAAGGGACACCCGCCTCGAAGCACGCCCTCACCGCCTGCCGCACCTCCTCGCCGCTGCCGGGCAGGACCGCGGCCAGCGGCGTCTGTCGGTAGTGCTCAAGGCCGTCCGAGCGATACGTCGCGAGCGCGTCGGGGTGGGTGAGCACATACTCCGGACCGCAGATTCCAGCCAGCTGCGCCGTCAACTCCTCACCGCTTGCCACATCAGGAGTATCGCTCAACCGTCAGGGGTTGGGGTCGGTGGGACGCCGGACGACGGCGTGGGTGGGTGCTCGTTGGCCCAGGCGATGATGTTCGCGCTGCCGTTGATCGTTGCGCCGTCAGGGAGGCGAAGGACCGGGAGCTGCTCCTGACCGCTCAGCTGTTTGAGTTTTGGCCGGCGTCCGGTGGTGAACAGGCCGAAAAGAACACCTCGAGCGGCGACGAGCGTGTCGAAATCGTGTCCTGTCGCCCGAAGCGCCCATCGCGCGCGCTTGCAAGCGTGCGGCGGTAACCCTCCGTCATCGAGGTGACACACGAGCAGCACCAACCTCCCGCCGGTCGGGGTCTCTGGGGCGGGCACGGTGATCTCACGTCCTAACGCCACCGACGGGGTACATGCTAGCTGACGGTCTGGTCATAGCTCAGCTGCTCG
>VAWT01000213.1 GCA_005883415.1 Actinomycetota bacterium
GTCCTCGCCGCGGGTCGTTGCGCGTTCACCACGGCCGACTTGTTGGCGCTGGCGGAGCTGATCGACCGCCGACGCGGTGAGGTCCGGCCTGATCAAAGCTGACAAGCTAAATACGCCGATCGTGTCAAGCGGATTATGTCGGAAAGGGGAAACCCGCCGTCCTAAGTAGTCTCCTTTGGCATGTACGGCACCTGGAGACTTCCCCTAGAATCCGCCCCCCTTTCCGCGTGTCGCGGCGACATCGAGAGTGCTGTGTCCGGCATAATTAGCCATACGGCGTGCACGGCAGGAGGCGAGATGGCTACTCGGCGAAGCGAAGACCCGAAGCTGAGCTCACTGCGCGAGACCCGATCGTTGAATCCGCACCCGGAGAAGGTGGCCGATGCGACGTTTCTGCAAGAGGAGTTTTTCGATGCCCGCGACGCGGTTCAGGTCAAATACGAGATGGTGCGGGCGGTGGTCGTGGACGGGGATTCGGTCACCGAGGCCGCGGCCCGGTTCGGCTATTCCCGCCCGGCCTACTATCAGGCCCTCACGGCGTTGGCGGCCTCCGGGTTAGCCGGCCTGGTCGCGACCAAGCCCGGCCCACGCGGACGACACAAGCTCACCGAGGAGGTCCTGGCCTGGGCGCAGGCCCAGCTGGACGCCGATCCGGTGCTGAAGCCGGCCGGCCTGATCGACCCGATCGCCACCCAGTTCGGTATCCGCGTGCACCCCCGCTCGGTTGAGCGGGCGCTCGCGCGGCGACGGGAGCATTCTAAAAGCCGCTGACCAGCCCACCTCAGCACTGGACGCCGCTGAGCCGGCCCCGATCACCGGCCGTGCGTCGGTTCTGGATGTGGACTACGAACAACTGCGCCATGCCGCGCTGCACCAGCGCGGGCAGGCGTTCGGGCTGGGTTTCGCGGCGCTGCGCCGGGGTGGGGTGACCGCGTGGCGGCGCGCGGTGGCCGCGCTGGGCGGGAGCGGACCGGGCAACCGGTTGCCCGCGCCGGAGAGCGAACCAGCCCATCCCCGTTCACCCACCCCGCGGCCGCCGGCGCCGGCATCGCCGCCGGCGGGGCTGCCCGCGGCGGTGACCAGCGAGTTGGTCCACCTGCTGGCCGCGGTCGCGCTGGCCGGCACCATCTGCGAACCCCGACCCGAAAGGCGTGCTCATGTTCACCGATACGGCGGCCTCGAAGGTCAGCGCCGCACACTTGGCCAAGACCGCGTTGCTCTATGTCCGCCAGTCCACCATCCGGCAGGTGTTGCACAACACCGAGTCCGCGCTGCGCCAGTACGACCTGCGTGGGCGGGCGATCGCGTTGGGGTGGGCCGCTGACCAGATCACAGTGATCGATATTGACCAGGGCCAGTCCGGGGCCTCGGCCGCGGACCGGGAAGGCTTCCAGCAGCTAGTCGCCGAGGTCTCGTTGGGTCGGGCCGGGATCGTACTCGGGCTGGAATGCTCGCGCCTGGCCCGCAACTCCGCAGACTGGCACCAACTGCTCGAGCTGTGCGCCATGACGGGCACGCTGATCTGCGACGAAGACGGCCTCTACGATCCCCGCCAGTTCAACGACCGGCTGCTGCTGGGGATGAAAGGCCAGATGAGCGAGGCCGAGCTGCACTTCATCAAGGCCCGGCTGCGTGGCGGGGTGCTGTCCAAGGCCCGCCGCGGCGAGCTGATCACCCCGCTGCCAGTCGGGTTGGTCCACGACCCCGGCGGACGGGTCGTGCTCGACCCCGACACCGCCGTGCGCGACGCCGCGGCCCACCTGTTCGCCACCTTCGAAGCGACCGGCTCGGCCACCGCCTGCGTCAAAGTGTTTCGCGCCGCGGGCCTGTCGTTTCCGTGGCGGCACCGCAAAGGGCCGCGCAAGGGCGAGCTGGACTGGGCGCCGCTGGCCCACAGCACCGCGCTGCGGGTGTTGCACAATCCGCGCTATGCCGGCGCGTTCACCTACGGCCGGCACCGCCACCAGAAACAACTCAACGGCAAGGCCACCTCGAGGTTGCTGCCCCGCGAGGAGTGGATCTCCTTCATCCCCGATGCGCACCCCGGCTACATCACCCTGGCCCAATACGACGCCAACCGCGCCCGGCTGGCCGCCAACGCCCAGGCCCACGGTGTCGATCGCGCCGCCGGACCCGCCCGCGAGGGCACCGCGCTGCTGCAAGGCATCATCATCTGCGGACGCTGCGGCGGGCGGATGACCGTGCGCTACCACCACCGACGTGGCCAGCAGCTACCCACCTACATCTGTCAACAAGACAGCATCGAACACGGCCTACCGGCCTGCGCGAGCGTCCCCGGCGCCGAGCTGGACCAGCGCATCGGCCAGCTGCTCATCGATACGCTGAGCCCCCTGGTCGTCGAGGCGGCGTTCGCGGTGACCGCCGAGCTCGAACAACGTGCCGCCCAGGCCGAGGCGCTGCGTGCCGCGCACGTGCAACGCGCCCGCTACCACGCCGACCTCGCTCGCCGCCGCTACCTGGCCGTGGACCCGGCCAACCGGCTGGTCGCCGAGAGCCTCGAAGCCGACTGGAACACCGCCCTGCGCGCGGTCAACGACGCCCAACACGCCTACGAACAGGCCCAAGCCCAGCAGCCCGGGCAACTCACCGCCGACCAAAAGGCCCGGATCCAGCGGCTGATCACCGATCTACCCAGCATCTGGAACGACCCGGCCACCCCGGCCCGAGAACGCAAACGCATCACCCGGCTGCTGCTCACCGACGTCACCGTGACCAAGACCCCCGACGCCATCACCGCACACGCGCGCCTGCGCGGCGGCCAACACCACAGCCTGACCCTCCCACCACCGTTGCCCGCGCCCGAGCAGCGCCGCACCCCCGCCGCCGTCATCAGCGCTATCGACGAACTGCTCGACCGGCACACCAGCGGCGAGATCGCCGACATCCTCAACCAACGCCGGCTGACCAGCGGGACCGGCGAACCATTCCACCGGCTGATCATCGACAACATCATCCGGACCTACCGGATCCCCACCCGCCGCCAACGGCTGCGCGCCACGGGGATGCTCACCGCGGCAGAACTGGCCGCCGTCCACCAGGTCCACCCACAAACGATCAAACAGTGGCGACGCGCCGGGATTGTCAGCGGCCAGCGCTACAACGACAAGGGCGAGTGCCTCTACCAGCCGCCCAACCCCAACGTCCCACTCGCCCGCCCGAAGACCGGCCGCCCACCCAAACGGCTCTGACCAGCGCGAACCCGAAACCCACTACTCAACGACCCGAAGGAGCGCAGTATGCAACCCGAGCCTTGGCCTCCGGGTCCGCTGGCCGGCAGATCACCACCTTGGCGCCCAGCGTGCCGCGAAAACCATGACAGTCAGCCGTGAGCTCAGGCTGGCGGCGCCGCCACCGG
>VAWT01000283.1 GCA_005883415.1 Actinomycetota bacterium
CAGGTAGCTTGACCAAGTAGCGCTGCGCCTCCGGGACGGGCTCCTCCGCGAGCCAGTCGAGCGACAGCCATCCGCCTGGGGCCGTCGCGGTGATGGCCTGGAGAATCAGCTTGATGCGAGCAGACTTGACCTTCGAGATTCCCCCAGGCCGTATCGCCTGCTCGAGCTCGTCGACCGGCGCGTCCCTCACCTCCTCCCAGGTCGGGAAGCGGGTCCGCAGGTTGAGATATGCCACGTCCCGATTGCGGTCGTTGGTCGACTGCGACAGGACGGTCAGGATCAGCTCGGCGATCGGATGGCCGTGAGGCTCGGCCAAGGGCACCCCGTACACGAGCCGTAGGCGGTCCCGGATCGCGCGCACCCGGCGGCCCGAAGGGAGCTTCCAGCGGGGCGAAGGCAGCGTCCGGCTCATCGACCAGACGTTATTCTCGCCGAGTGGGGGGACCACTAGTCGACGAGCACACGATCAGTGTCGATCAGGCCCCCATCTTTTACCGCAGCGCTCCCGTACCCAGCGGGGTATCGACGCCCCTCTACCTGCACGGCGTACCGACGAGCTCAGACGATTGGAGTGGATTGCTCGAGCGAACCGGAGGGATCGCACCTGACCTGATCGGCTTCGGTCGCTCCAGCAAGGCCGCCAACCTCGACTACACACTTGCCGGCTTGGCGACGTTCCTCGAGCGGTTCCTTGTAGAAGTCGGAGCCGAGCGAGTCACGATCGTGGCCCACGACTGGGGGGCCGCCGCCGGGCTGGTATTCGCCCAGCGCCGCCCACAGGCGATCGATCGACTCGTCCTCTGCGACGCGGTGCCATTGCTAGACGGCTCACCTGCGCGCGGTATGGAGCCAGTTCGACCAGGGGACGCAGCGTGCGATCCTGCGCCTGTACCGGGCCACGGACGAATCAGATCTGGCAGCGGCTGGGGCCGATCTGGAGCAGCTGCGGATGTCGGCGCTAGTGCTGTGGGGCGAGCAGGACCCGTGGCTGGCGCCCGCGTTTGCGGACGCCTACGGACAGCGCCTGCCCCGTGCCACGGTGCAGCGGATCGAAGCAGCCGGACACTGGCCGTGGCTTGACGACGCCACCGTGGCTGATCGCATCGTGGAGTTCGTGCTGGGATGACGGCGCTGAGGACGACGCCAGGCCCACCCCATCAGGTGGCAGGGCATCGCCGGCTCACGGCGCCTGACCCGCGCCGGATCGTCGCGATCGCGATCGCCGCAGCGTTCGCGCTCGCTTACGTGATCGCCTCTCCGGCCAGCGGCGACCTCGCCGCGCACGTGTTTCGCGCCCATCTGTTTAAAGCCGATCCGTTCGGCATCTGGAACAACTATTGGTACGACGGACACCACATCGTTGGCTACAGCCTGCTGTTCCCCGCTGCTGCGGCCGTGCTGACCCCGCAATGGGCTGCGGCGATCGCCGCCGTCGGAACGGCGGCCTTGTTCGAGTCCATCGCCCGTCGGCACTTTGGGCCGAACGGCTGGCTCGGGGCGGCGGTGTTCGCCGCCGCAACTGCGACGAACCTGTTCACCGGCCGGCTAGCGTTCGCGTTCGGCCTGCTGCCCGCGATGGCGGCGCTGTTGGCGCTGGACCGGGACCGTCCGTGGACCGCGTCCGCCTTCTCGCTGCTGGCCGCCCTCTCGAGCCCCGTCGCCGCCCTGTTCGTGGCACTGGCGGGCGCCGCCCACGCCCTCGGTACGTTCGCACGGACTCGTCGCCTGAAGCCCGCGCTACCCGGCACCGGGGTCCTGGTCGCCGCGCTGGCCCCGGTGGGGGTCATGGCGGTCGCCTTTCCCGAGGGAGGCACCGAGCCGTTCGCGTTCTCGGCCCTGTGGCCGCTTCCGCTGCTGGCGATCGGCGTCCTCTGCGCCGTGCCGCGGCGGGCCACGATCTTCCGAGTCGGAGTCGCCCTCTACGCACTGGTGACGGTTCTCTCCTATCTGATCCCGACACCGCTCGGCAGCAACGCCACCAGGCTCGGAACTCTGCTCGGAGCGCCCGTCGCGGCGCTTCTGTTGTGGCCGCGGAAGAGATGGCTCCTGGCGCTGGCCGCTGTGCCTCTGCTGTACCTCGAATGGCAGGCGCCGGTTCGCGACCTGGTCATCGCCTCCGGCGACCCCACCGCCTCCTCCGGCTACTACCAGCCGGTGTTGCGCTTCTTGGAGCGCCAGTCGGGCCCTCCCTTCCGGGTCGAGATCCCGTTCACCCGGTTCCACTGGGAGGCGTACGCCGTGGCGTCGCGCTTCCCGAGCCCGCGCGGCTGGGAGCGCCAGCTGGACATCAAGGACAACTCGATCTTCTACTCCGGCCCGCTCAATGCCGCCACCTACGAGGCCTGGCTTCACCGCAATGCGGTGCGCTTCGTGGCCGCACCCGACGCTCCCCTGGACTACTCCGCAGTCCACGAGATGCGGCTCATCTCCCGCGGCCTTCCCTACCTACGGCTCGTCGAGCGGACGGCGCAGTGGAAGGTGTACGTCGTCGCCAGCCCCACTCCAATCGCTCAGGGTGTGGCCTCACTGAGCGCCATCGGGCCCGACTCGCTGACACTCGAGGCGGCGCGACCGGGAAGGACCCTGCTTCATGTGCACTTCAGCCCCTACTGGGCCCTCAGCCTGGGATCGGGATGCGTGACCCAGGCAGGCTCCTTCACGGCGGTCACGCTGCGCCGCCCGGGACGGGCCCAGTTGAAGATCTCATTTGCGGTCGATCGGATCGGCGCGCAATCCGCTCGCTGCACGTCACCGCGTTGACAGAGACCGAACGCTCCGCCGATAGGATGCCAGCGCCAATGAGGCCCGCACTGAAGTTCATCAAGGCGCGGATCCATCCACCCCGCGGCTGGGGCGACGTCGCTCGCCAGCTCGGATTCGTGGTCGGCGTCTACGTCCTCTACCAGCTCGTCAACGGGTTGATCGCTGGGGCGAATCCGTACAAGCCGTTTGGCGATGCGGTGAAGATCATCGACCTCGAGCGAGGGTTGCACGTGTTCGTCGAGCCCAGCATCCAGGGCTGGGTGCTGAGCAAGCATTGGCTGATCGACGCCGCAGACTGGGCGTATCTGTACTCGCACTACGTGATCACGGCCGCGGTCCTGGTGTTCATCTACTTCCGCCGCAACGGCGCGTTTTACTTCGTGCGCAACATGTTCATCATCGCCATGCTGATCGCGCTGGTTGGATACGCGATCTTCCCGACCGCGCCACCCGCACTGATGCCCGAGTGGGGTTTCACCGACGCGATCTCCCAGTTCGTGGGCGTGTCTCACATCGACGGCAACCGTGCCGCGAGCGCGTTCGTCAATATCTACGCCGCAGTCCCGTCGATGCATGTCTGCTTCGCGGTCATGACCGGCTGGCCGATGTCGCGGCTCGTGCGCACCCGCTCGGCGAAGATCGCCTGGACGCTCTACCCGCTATGGATCACGTTCGTCGTGGTCGCGACGGGTAATCACTATCTGACAGATGTCCTTCTCGGCGCCATGACAGCAGGCGTGTCCGCACTGCTCGCAAAGCAGCTTCTGGCCCGCGCCCGCCCGGACCATTGGGCGTTCGGACAGGCGCCCGCATAGCGACCGATGCCGCCTGAGACACGGACCCACGCTCGCCGGCGGCGGCGTGCTCGCGCGCGGGGCGAAGGCCCGACGACTCAGGAGCTGATGCGGGAACGGTTGATCGAGTCCCGTCTGACGCCGAACGCCATCTCGCTCACGGGCTTCGCCCTCAACCTGGCTGCGGCCGGACTGATCGTTTCTCGCCTGTTCTTCCTCGCAGGGGTCGCGTTCATCGCGGGCTCGCTGATGGACATGCTCGACGGCCGCTACTCGCGAATGTCCGGCAAGGGCACCCCGTTCGGTGCCTTCCTCGACTCTACGCTCGACCGCCTGGAGGAAGGAATAGTCCTGACCGCGATCGCCGCCTACTTCGCCTCCCGCCACAACCAGGCCGCGGTGGCGGGCGTGGTCGCCGCGGTGCTGGGGTCCCTGATGGTCTCCTACACTCGGGCCCGGGCCGAGGCGCTGGGCGTGGCGTGCAAGGTGGGCATCGCCACCCGGCCCGTGCGCGTCGTAATTCTTTCGGCCGGCCTGGTGTTCGCCAAGGGCGCGTCGTTGGGCAATTTCGAGCTGCTGGAGCCCGCGGTGTACGTCCTGGCCGGGGTGACGGCCATCACAACCATCCAGCGCATCATCTACGTTCGCTCCCAACTTCGCTCGATGTAACCAACGCCCTCACGGGGGATACTCATTTCAATGACTCAGGCCTCCACCAACGGCGCCGGGCGCTATCAGGCCGACAAGGTCCGCGTCGCCATCATCGGGGTCGGCAACTGCGCGAGCTCGTTCGTCCAGGGCGTCCGCTACTACCGCGGCGCCGACCCGGCAGAGCAGGTACCGGGCCTGATGCACGTCGACGTCGGCGGCTACCACGTCTCAGACATCGAGTTCTCGGCCGCGTTCGACATCGACGCAGACAAGGTCGGCAAGGATTTATCTCAAGCGATCTTCGCCGGGCAGAACAACACGCTCAAGCTCGGCGACGATGTCCCGAAGCTCGGCGTCCCGGTGCAGCGGGGGATGACCCATGACGGGCTCGGCAAGTATCTGAAGGAGATGCTGGAGGCAGGGTGCGCGTTCGTCAACTGCATCCCGGTGTTCATCGCTCGCGAGGATTACTGGAACAAGCGCTTCGAGAAGGCCGGCGTGCCGATCATCGGCGACGACATCAAGTCGCAGGTCGGGGCCACGATCGTCCACCGAGCGCTCGCCCGGCTGTTCCACGAGCGAGGCGTCAAGCTGCTGCGCACCTCGCAGCTCAACATCGGGGGAAACATGGACTTCTACAACATGCTCGAGCGCGAGCGGCTGGAGTCCAAGAAGATCTCGAAGACCAACGCGGTCACGTCGATCATGGGGCACGAGCTGCCGGCCGACGACGTGTACATCGGTCCGTCTGATTACGTGCCCTGGCTGACCGACCGTAAGTGGGCCCACATCCGGATGGAGGGTCAGGCGTTTGGCGACGTGCCGCTGAACGCGGAGCTCAAGCTGGAGGTGTGGGACTCCCCCAACTCCGCGGGAATCGTGATCGACGCCGTGCGCTGCTGCAAGCTCGCCCTGAACAACGGCGTCTCAGGGCAGCTGGATGGGCCCAGTGCCTATCTGATGAAGTCCCCCATGCACCAGCGGCCAGACGCGCAAGCGCGAGAGCTGACCGAGGCGTTCATCAAGCGCCACACGCGCAAGCGAACGCAGCCGTCGCGGAAGAAGGCTCGCGCACAGTCATAGACTGCCCGGAGTGGCAGCCGACAGCCTCGCGATCGCGCAGGTGACGCCGTTCGCGTGGGAGGCGTCCAACGAGGTCAACAAGTACGTCGCGGGCGTCTCGAACGAGTTGGCGCGCGGCGGGCACCGGGTGCTGGTGGTCGCCCCCTCGGAATCCAGCTCCCTGGTCCGCTCCAGTCGCCGCGCGATCCGCGCTCGGGCCGAGTCGCTCCTGGATGACGCCACCGACGGGCCGCTCGTGCTCGGGGTAGGGGAGGTGCTCCCGTTTTCGGGCGCGCGGCGGCGGGCGGCGTCGCTGCCTGTCGACGTGGCCCGCACGATCGAGGAGGTGCTGAGCGCCGTCCAGCTCGATGTGGTCCATGTCCACGAGCCGTTCGCGCCTAGCGCGGCCAGCGTCGCCCTTCGCCACTCCAGGGCTCTGAACGTGGGGGGCTTCCACGCCCCAACGGAGCGCGTCTTGTCAACTCAGCTTGCCGGGCCGCTGACGCGGCTGCTGTTCTCGCGCCTAGACGCCCGAGTCGCGAGCTACCAGGCCACGCGCGAGCTCATGCAGCGGTTCTTCCCCGCCGAATATCGAGTGATCACGCCCGGGGCAGACCAGCTCGAGCGCGTCAGGCATCGGGGCGAGGAGCCGCTCGCGATCGCGATGATCGCGACCGAGGAGCGGGCGGCGCTTAGGGTCTTCGTCCGAGCCCTCAAGCAGCTTCCCGAGACGCCCGCGTGGCGAGCGACCGTTTTCTCCCCCCGGGCCCTGGCGAGACCGGCGACGCTGGAGCGCCGGCTGCGCGAGCGGGTGTCGTTCGCGGGCCCGGAGGAGACCACGCAGGAGCATGTGCTCGCTGATGCCGACATCGTGGTGCTCGCTGCCGAGGGCCAGCATGCCGTTCCGGGAACGGTGGTCGGCGCGATCGCGGCCGGAGCGATCCCTGTCGCCTCAAGGCTTCCGGCCTATGAGGAGCTGCTGGGCGACGGCGAGCAGGGGCTGCTGTTCGAACCGGGCGACGCCGAGACGCTCGCCGCGACGCTTGGGCGTCTGCTCTCCGACCAGGACCTGCGAGAGCGCTTGACCACCCGGGCGACCGGATTGCGCCGATCGCTGAGCTGGACCCGAGTGGCGGACGAGCTCGAGCAGGTCTACCGTGGCCTCGTCGCCCGCCGGCGCGACGGCCGCGGCAACGAGCGCGTTCGTGCCCGACTTCGCTCCCGGGGCCTAATCGACGTCGACCTCCACATGCACACCGACCACTCCTACGACTGCGCGACTCCCGTCGAGGTGCTCCTGGCGGAGGCACGCACGCGCGGCTTGGGGGCGATCGCGATCACCGACCACAACGAGATCTCCGGGGCGCTGGCGGCCCGTGCCAAGGCAGACGGGGTCAAGGTGATCGTGGCCGAGGAGGTGAAGACCGCCGAGGAGGGCGAGGTGATCGGGCTGTTCATCGAGGAGAAGATCCCGCGTGGCGGCACGCTGCGGGAGACGATCGCGGAGATAAGGCGCCAGGGCGGGCTGGTCTATGTTCCCCACCCGTTCGACCGCCTTCACTCCGTCCCCGACTACAAGCACCTGTTACCGGTGCTCGACGAGGTGGATGCGATCGAGGTGTTCAACCCCAGGGTGGCCATCACGGAGTTCAACGAGGAAGCGGCTCGGTTTGCCGCCAAGTACCGAATTCCCGCCGGGGCGGGGTCCGATGCCCACGTGCCGCAGGGACTGGGATCGGTCCGGATACGGATGCGCGACTTCGACGGTCCAGAGGAGTTCCTCGAGTCCCTGCGCGACGCCGACATCGTCCGCAACCCAGCCAGCCTTCTCTACGTCCAGGCGCTGAAGTTCCTGCAAACGAAAGCCATGCCGGCGCCCGCTAGGCGCGCCGCAAAGAACCGGCGCGTACGACGGGTGGCACGCAAGTCCTGATGCACTCGCAAGGACAAGCCCCCGAGCCGTCCAATCCGAGGGGGATGCCGGCCACTGACGACGAGATCCGCGAGAAGTACCTCGAGCGGGCGATCAGGGAGCTCAACGCCTTCACGCGCGAGCTCCAGTCCTGCCCACATTGTCCCCGGGGCCAGCTTATGCCCGTCCTCGGCTCGGGCCATCCGCAGGCTGACATCTTCCTGATCAAGCACTCCGCCCGGCCGGCCGAGGTCGAGGAGGGAGTGGCGTTCTACGGCCGCACGGGCAACGCCTTGATGAAGTCGCTCAAGCGGCTGGGGATCGACCCACTGGCGGTCTATGGGACGTTGTGCGTGAAGTGCCCACTGCTGGACCCGGCGATGGCCGACCCAGCCTGCGTGGGACGACTGGTCGAGGAGCTTGCGATCGTCCAGCCGAAGATCATCATCGTGATGGGAGAAGAGGCGCTGTCCGTGGTCAACGATCTCGACGTCCCGCTCTCCCAGCAGCTGACGGCCGAGCCCGCGCTGGTCCAGCACTACACGCCGTCGATCGAGGCCCTATACGTACCCAACATCGATGGGGCGCTGGACGAGGAAGCCGCCAAGCGCGAGTTCTGGGCGGCGTTCAAGGTGCTCGGGCAGTGGTGGTCCGATCTCCCGCCGTATTAGGTTCCGCGGTCGCGCATGCGCGACCGCGCCGGGCCGATCATGATCGGCCCGGGGCCGGCGCACATGTGCGCCGGCCACTCCCGTTTTAGACTTACACCCAATGGACCTCGAAGAGAAGACCTTCGAGTCACCCGGCGACCGCTGTGAGGTGTGTGGCGCCAAGCTGACGCCCCGCGAACTCGAGGCGGTGTTGGAGTCGGGCGGCCCCGCGCTGTGCACGATCCACGCCGACGAAGTCGTTCCCGTCACCGAGGACGAGGAGGAGTTCGGCGAGGAGTAGCGCCGCGAGCCTCAGCTGGCGATCTCGAGCACGATCTTCCCGAGCTTCCCGCCAGAGGTGAACCGCTCGTAGGCCTCGGCCGCGTCGTCCAACTCGAACGTGGCGGCGATAGGGACGTGGATCTTCCCGCCCGCGAATAGCGGCAGCACCGAGCGCTCCATCGCTCGGGCCGTCATGGCCTTCTCCTCGAGCGGCCGCGCGCGGAGCATGGAGCCCTGCACCCGACCCCGCACGGCCATCAACGCACCGAGGTTCAGCTCTCCCTTGGCGCCCGCCCCGATCCCGATGACGGTGATTCGCCCGCCGGTGGCGAGAACGCTGACGTTGGCGGCAAGGTTCGGCGCGCCGACCAGCTCCAGGATCACGTTGAACGGCCCGTGGTCGGCGAACTCCTCGGGACCCAGCACCTCGGCTCCGAGGTCGGTCACCCGCTCGCGGAGGTCCGCGTTGCGGACTGTGGCGTAGACCCGCGCCCCAGCGGCCCACGCGAGCTGGATCGCGGCCGTGCCCACTCCCCCGGCGCCGCCGTGGACGAGCAGACGCTCTCCTGGCTCGAGTCCAGCCTGAGTGAACAGAGCATCGTGGGCGGTCGTGAACACCTCTGGAACCCCGCCCGCGCTCACCCCGTCGAGTGCGTCGGGCACGGGCATGAGCTGACGCTCGTGGACGACAGCCAACTCGGCCTGGCCACCGCCACCGACGATCCCCATCACCCGCGCTCCCTCCTCGAACCGCATCGCGCCGGCCCCTCGGGCCGCGACTTTCCCCGCCAGCTCCAGTCCAGGAATGTCCTGAGGCGAGCCGGGGGGAGCGGGATACCGCCCGCCCAGCTGGTGGATGTCTGCCCCGTTCAGGCCGGCCGCGTGGACGCGCACCAGCACCTGCCCGGCGCCGGGCTCCGGGTCGGGGTGCTCGTCAATGTGGATCTGGCCATCGCGAATCGTGACCGCGCGCATCATTCCCTTTCAATCAGCGCCACGCACTCTATGTGAGGCGTCTGGGGGAACATGTCGACCGGCCTCACCCTCCTCAGCGCGTAGCCGGCTTCGACGAGCTGGGCGGCGTTCGGCGCGAGCGTCGTTGGGTTGCATGAGACGTAGACGATCCGTCGCGGGGAGGCTTCGATGATCCGGCGCACGACCTTCTTCGAAAGGCCCGCCCGCGGCGGGTCGACGATCAGCACCTCGGGCGAGCCAGCCTCGGCCACGAGCTCGCGCAGCGCCAGCCGCACGTCGCCGGCGAAGAAGTGGACGTTGTCGATCTCGTTGGCGCGGGCGTTTTCGATCGCGTCGGCGATTGCGGAGTCCACCAGCTCGAGGCCCCACACCTCCGCCGCCCGGGGCGCCAACAACAAGGCGATCGTCCCGATCCCGCAGTACAGGTCGTAGACGCGCTCGAAGCCGGTGAGCCCTGCGTACTCCAACGCCACTCCGTAGAGCCGCTCCGCCATCTCGGTGTTGGTCTGAAAGAAGGCCTCGGGGGAGATCTCCAGGCGCAAACCGCCGAGCTCCTCCTCGAGCTTCTCGCCGCCGGCCAGAAGCTCGGTGCGACCTCCCTGAGTGGTCTCGGCGGCGGCGTCTGTCTGGGTCCAGAGGAGGCTCGCGTCCGAAGGCAGGGCCCCGATCAGCGCGACTCGATCCAGCTCGCCCGGCCCGGTCACCAGACGAAGCTGGAGCTGCCCGGTACGTCTCCCCTCGCGCACGATCAGGTTTCGCAAAAAACCGCCGCCTCCTCGACGGTCAAACGGCGTCAGTGCCTGCGCGCGGGACTCCTCGACGATCCCCTCCCGCACGGCATTGCCGGTCTGCGATCCGAGCATGCAATCGTCGATTTCGACGATCTCGTCCCAGCGTCCGGGGGCATGAAATCCACATATCAGGCGCCCAGCGCGGTCCGCGCCGAACGAGTACTCGAGCTTGTTGCGGTACCGCCATTGCTGAACGGCCGGAACGATCGGCTCGAGCTCAAATCCACTCAGGCGTCCGATCCGCCGCATCGCGTCGTGCACCTGAGCCTGCTTGACCTCGAGCTGGCGCTCGTAGGCCAAGGCCTGCCACGGCGCGCCGGGGTGGGCCACCGTCGGCTCGACGCGATCGTCGCTCGGCTCGAGCACCTCAACCGCTCTGGCCTCCGCGTAGGCACGCTTTGACTTCTGGACGACCGCCTTCACCCGATCGCCCGGCAGACCACCCTGGACGAACACCACGTAGCCATCGGCCCGCGCCACTCCCGCTCCCCCGTAGGCGAGCGATTCGATGTTCAGCTCGAGCTCTGCTCCGCGCGCCGGTCTCGGTGCCGCCGACTCCATGGCCCTAGCATGGCAGCCGCCTCCGAGCCGCCCGCGGCGCCGAGATCAGCCGAGCGCCTTCTCGACCGCGTCGAGCACCGACTTGCGGTTCGCGTGGCGGGCCTCGTAATCGCGCACCCTGCGCAGCTCGGCCGGCGAGAGCGAGCCCAGACGCGCCGCCACCTGGCTGGTCGTCAGTTCGTCGTACCCCGCGATCGGAAACGAGGAGCCAACCCCGACCGAGCGCCGGGCGCGATCGGCGGCGCGCACCAGCTGGTCCACGGGGTCGGCTCGGCGGGCCCGCCCGGCCGCGGAGCCGAGCTGGTCCCGGCCGCGCCCAACCAACTGCTCGAAGTCGGCGAGCAGGTCATCGGTCTGCTGGCGGCCCCGCCGCACCAGCTCCGTGGCTAGGTCATTGGCGTCGCTGCGAGTCAGTCGGCCGCGTGAGGCCGCCTCGTCGAGCGTCTCCTGGATCCGGTCGCGGGTCAGCATCACCAGATCGAGCGGCCGGATGATGCGGTTGACGAGCTGGTCCATCAGGCTGGTGAGTCCGTCCGCCACGCCGCTCGCAGACCGTCGAGAGGCCGCCGTCGTGCGGCTCGACCGTCCCGTGGTGGCGGATTTCTGCGGCGATTTAGTCGCGCCCGACTTCGCTCGCCCTTTCGCGCCGGCACGCCCGGATCCCCTGCTCGTTTTCCCGGATGACCCACCGGAGCTCGACGATCTCTGGGACGTCCTCTTGCCGCCGGATCGAGAGGACGAGGATGACGACCTGGCTGCGGGCATGCTGTTCCTCCTAATCGGCTGTCCGAAAACGAGCCTACTCCACGGCGAGTGGAGCCGGCACCGCGAGGTACTCCAGCAGTGCCTTCTGGGCGTGGCGACGGTTCTCGGCCTGCTGCCAAATCCGCTGTCGCTGCCCGTACAGGACCTCGGCGGTGATCTCCTCGCCCGGATGGGCGGGAAGGCAGTGCATGGCTATGGCGTGCGGCGCCGCCTGATCGAGGAGCCGATCATCCAACCGGTAGGGGGAAAGCTCCTGAACACGGTGCGCCGCCGATTCGGGGTCATCGCTCATGCTCACCCAGACGTCGGTGTAGACGGCGTCGGCGCCTTGCACGGCCGCGCGCGGGTCGTCGGTCAGGATCGCTTCCGCGACCGGCTCCTCCAACGAATAAGCCGCAGGCGAGGCGATCCTCACCTCCACGCCCGCCTGCGCCCCCACGATCGCCAGCGAACGGGCAACGTTGTTGCCGTCGCCGACGTAGGCGAGTTTCAGCCCCTCCAGCCTGCCGAACTCCTCTCGCAGCGTGAGCAGGTCGGCCAGCGCTTGGCAGGGATGATTCTCTGCGGTGAGCATGTTGACGACCGGGACGGTGGCGTGGGAAGCGAGCTCCGCCACGAGCTCGTCCGGTCCGGTGCGGATGCAGATCGCCGCCACGTGGCGCGACAGCACGTACGCCGTATCGCGGACTGACTCGCCCCGGCTCAGCTGAAGGTCCTCGGTCCGAAGCACCATCGGATGCCCCCCGAGCTCGGCGATCCCGGCCTCGAAGGACACTCGGGTCCGTGTAGACGGCCGCTGGAAGATGAGCGCGACCGTCCGCTTTGCGAGGGCGTCGGAACTGAGCGGAGCGGATTTCAGCTCGCCCGCGCGCTCAATCACCGCCCTGAGCTCCTCCGGGCTGAGCTCGGAGCCGATGAGAAAGTGGCGCGTCAAGATCGGCAGTGTACGTTGCGGTAGTGCGCCTTCGAGTGCTCACCTGGAACTTGTGGCACGGCCGATCGATGCCTCCGGCTGGTCGCGACTTGCTGCCGGAGTTCACCGCGGCGCTGGGGGCGTGGGAGTGGGACGTGGCGCTGCTGCAGGAGGTGCCGCCGTGGTGGCCGCCGGCGCTCGCGGAGCGGCTCGAGGGCGAAGTCGAGCACCGTGACGTGCTGACCTCGCGCAATTCGTTATTGCCGTTGCGGCGGGCGATCGCCGTCCGCTGGCCCGACAAGATCAAGTCAAACGGCGGCGGCGCGAACGCCATCCTGGTCAGGGGCAGCTCGGTCACCGAGCACCGGGCGCTGAGGTTGTGCTGGTGGCCGGAGCGGCGCTGGCTGCACGCGGTGCGGCTGGCCACCGGCGTCTGGGTGGGCAACCTGCACGCCACAGTCGGCGACGACCCCGCCGCCCGACGCGACGCCGAGCGGGCCAGGATCACGATGGTCGAGTGGGCGCGGAACGGACCTTTTGCCCTCGGCGGGGATTTCAACGTGCGCGGCCTGTCGCTCGCCGGGCTCACATTCGCGGGCGGTCACGACGTCGACTTCGTGTTCAGCGCCGGGCTTGCGCCGGTCGGCGACGTGGACGTGCTCGAACGAGGTCCCTTGTCGGATCACGCCCCGGTGGCGGTCACGCTGGGCGATGGGTAGTCCCGATGCCCACTGATGGACCTACGACGGGGTGGCGCTTGATCTCAGGCGGATCGAGGCTCTCGACCGCGCGCTACGTCTGTTCGTACCTTCTCCTCCGGGTGATAGGCGCGCTCTTCAGCATAGGCCTGAAGCGCGCGTCGATCCGCTTCCGTCTGGGGTGCGTCGACAACGGAGCGTGGGTGCAGTCGCTCCTTGAGGACGACATTCAGCTGCGCGCCGAGAAGGGTGACCACCGCCTGCAGGTAAAACCACCATAGGATCGTGATCACCGTCGCGAAGTGGCCGTACGTCGACTGGGCGCTATGCAGGTGGCGAGAGATGATGAACGCCGACAGCTCTTGCAGAACGAAGAAGGTCACGCCGGACAAGAGGGCTCCCGGCACCACGTCGCGGATCGTCACCTCGCGGTCGGTAAGGATGCGGAAGGCGGCCACAAAGAGTCCAACGTCCAGCGCCGCG
>VAWT01000214.1 GCA_005883415.1 Actinomycetota bacterium
GAGGCATGCGGCCGCGCTACTGGTCGGCGAGCAGCTCGCCGCCCGGCCCATCCGCGGGGCAGGGGCGCAGTTGGCGGTGCTGGCTCACGCGCCCGCTGGTACGCGGGTGGACGGTGCCTTGGGTTCGGATGGCCGCATCTCGGTGTGATCCGGGGAGACGACGCCGTAGGTGGCTTCGGGTACCTCGTTCCAGACGCCGGCAACGTCGCCGAGAGGCCTGGAGACGATCAGCCGAGCGTTGTCTGAGACCTCCTGGAACAGCTGGCGGTCGGGGTAGAGCGCCCGACACCCGGCGGACGACACGTTTGCTGTGCTAATGGTGGAAGCTCGTCGAGTTCTCGCTGGTGTGGACGGCCGCCCCTTGCTTTTCCAGGACGGCCAGTTCGCGCTTGATGTCCGAGATCAGCAGGTCGGAGAGGTCGTGCGTGACTCCGCGGCGGACGACGACGCGCAGCGCGGCGAGATCGGTGCGGTTCTTGGGGAACGTGTATGCGGGCAGCTGCCAACCGCGCGCGCGTAGCGCGTTGGAGAGGTCGAACACGGTGTAGCTGTCGACGTCATCGGCGAGCTTGAAGGCGAACACGGGTAGCGCGTCGCCATGGGTGAGAAGCTCGAATGGGCCGAGCTTGTCGATCTCCTCAGCGAGCCTCATTGCCACCTCGCGCGCGTAACCCTGCACCGCCGCGTAGCCACCGAATCCCAGGCGAAGGAAGTTGTAGTACTGCGCGACTACCTGTGCCCCTGGCCGCGAAAAGTTGAGCGCGAAGGTCGGCATGTCGTCGCCGAGGTAGTTGACCCAGAAGATCAATTCGTCGGGGAGCGCGTCGGTGTCGCGCCACACGATCCACCCGACACCCGGGTAAACGAGCCCGTACTTGTGGCCCGACGCGTTGATCGACGCCACCCGCGGCTGTCGGAAGTCCCATTCCAACTCCGGATCGATGAACGGCGCGACGAACGCACCCGAGGCGCCATCGACATGGACGGGCACGTCGATGCCGGTGTCGTTCTCGAACTTGTCGAGCGCCGCGCAGATCTCGTCGACCGGCTCGTAGGAGCCGTCGAACGTCGATCCGAGGATCGCGACCACCCCGATCGTGTTCTCATCGCACCGCTTCACCGCCTCCTCGGCCGACAGCGTGAACCGATCTCCCTCCATCGGGACCAAGCGCATCTCGACGTCCCAATAGTTGGCGAACTTCTCCCAGCAGACCTGGACGTTGATCCCCATCACCAGATTTGGCTTGTCGGTCGGCTTGCTCTGCGCCTCACGCCGGCGCTGCCAGAGGCGCTTGAGCGCCAGGCCTCCGAGCATCGCGGCTTCGCTCGAGCCGGTGGTCGAACAGCCGGTGGCCTTCGCCGCGTCGGGCGCGTGCCAGAGGGTGCTGAGGATGTTGACGCAGCGCGTCTCGATCTCCGCGGTCTGCGGATACTCGTCCTTGTCGATCATGTTCTTGTCCAGGCACTCGGCCATCAGCGACCTGGCCTGAGGCTCCATCCACGTCGTCACGAACGTCGCGAGGTTCAAGCGCGCGTTGCCGTCGATCATCAGCTCGTCATGGATGATCTGATAGGCCACCTCGGGTGGCAGCTCGCCCTGCGGCAGCGTGTGACGCGGGACGCGCTCGCCCTCGAGCATCGATACCGGAGGGAGCGACAAGTTGCCGTTGCCGGAACCGTTCAAGACCTTGGGGTGCTTCAGCGGCATGGTCACGCTTTCGTTGGGGACGAGATCACCATCACAGACCTGAGCGCTGGGCGAATCATCCGAAACGGGTGATCAGGAGCGGGCAAGTCGTCGCCGTCACCCGGTGTGGGTGATGACCCCGTGCGGTCGCCCCGGGACTCTGTGGGGCACACACACGTCTTGAGGAGTGATGAACACAATGCTCGTAGCGGGTGTCTCCACCGTCGGCTGGTCGCTCTTGGGCGTCCTGTTCCTCTGCATCTGGGTCGCGCTGGCGTTTTGGCCGGCCCGCGTCGCCCGCCGCAAGGGCCACAGCTTCCTTGGTTACTTCATTCTCAGCCTGTTCTTCTTCCCGCTGGCGCTGATCATGGCCTACGTGGTTGCGGATCGCGCGGCGCCCGCTCTCGCTTGACGTCGGTTTGCGTTGACGATCCTGCGACGCGGCTAACAAGCGTTGCGGCGGCCCCGGTTCGCTGCTAGGGGAGGATTGCAGTCGCGTTCACCCAGTTGGGGTGATGGCAGCGTGATTCGGCGCGGGTTGGATAGGGCGGTTTCGTGGGCTGCCTGGCCGCCGAGCCCGAGCCCACGACAGTTCGTCCCATGAGTAGCCAACTGGTCGACATCTTCCTGCTGGCGCTGCTTGCGATGTTCAACCCGTCGCTGCTCGCGGCGGTGACCGTCATGCTGTTGCTCCCGAACCCGAAGCGGCTGATGGTGGGATACCTACTCGGCGCGTACACGACCAGCATCACGCTCGGGCTGGTGATTGTGTTCTCGCTGAGCGGGTCCAGTACGGAGAGCACCTCCAAGCACACGGTCAGCCCGGTGGAGGACATCGTCATCGGCCTGCTAGCGGTCACGATCGCGTTCGTCCTGCGAACAGGACGTGACCAACCGTTTCAGCAGCGCCGGCGAGAAAAGAAGGAC
>VAWT01000284.1 GCA_005883415.1 Actinomycetota bacterium
GTGCGAGTGCTCGTGCACCGCGCCGTCGATCAGCTCCCGGCTTGCAAGGGGGTGCGGAAGTGCGACCCGCACGGGCGTCTCCGGGTTCGGTGAGCGCATCTGGAATCCCGCGAGCGGCGTGACGAATATGGTCATGATCAGCTCGTGGTCGTCCTCGTAGAGGTCTGGGTCGAGCACCCGTCGGTCGGCGCGTTTGCCGCCCGCATACGTCTGCTCCGTCACCAGTATGCGCAGGACGGTGTCATCTGCTCGCAGCTCGTGGGTGGGGTCCAGTCGCCAGGAGGAGGCGCGGATCCCATCGCGCGTCACGCGCAGCGGTCGCCCCGCCGTCTTGTCGGCGCGCGACCACGTGCCGCGGCGGTCATCTTTCTGCACGGCGACAATCACCAGGTCCGGCGGCATGCCGCGTGCGAACAGAGCCTCCTTGTCGGTTCGCGCAATCAGGCGCCACCCGCCCAAGGTGGATGACGACGGTCGACGCTCGCTGGGTTGCTTGCTCTTACGCAGCGGATTAGATCCAGCGCGGCTTTCTAGCTGTGCCGCAAGCATTCCCACGGCAGGGTCTCTTGGGTCGAGCGGCTTGGATGGCTGGTCCAGAGCGCTTGGAGGGAAGGCCAGTCCGCCCGCGTCGCTAATCAGCTCTGGTACCCGTGCCGCGTACCGCGGCTCGAGCACGGCGGACCGCTCCCAGTGGCGCTCCGTCGGCATCCCATGCGCACGGGCCACGAGACGAGCAAGCAGTCCATCGCCCGGTCTGCTCATCCCGCGCCAGGCTAGCGGCAACTGCCCAAACGCCGCATCCGAGCCGTTTCGGGGCGCATCCCGGGAAGGCTGGTGTCTGCCCTTCTCCGCGTGGAAACCGGGCATCTCGCCGACGATCGCTTCCGCCCTCCCCCAGACAGTCGAGATGCAAGCGCTTCGGCGACCAGGAAGGCGCCAGCGCCCAGACGCGCGGGCGAGCGCGAGGTCGTCTCTAGTGTTGGTGCGATGCGGTTGAGGCAGGAACTGCGCAATATCGCGATCATCGCTCACGTCGATCACGGCAAGACGACGCTGGTCGACGCCATGCTGCGCCAATCCGGGGTGTTCGCCGCGCACGAGGAGGTGTCCGAGCGGGTGATGGACTCGATGGATCAGGAGCGCGAGCGCGGCATCACGATCTTCGCCAAGAACGCTGCCGTGCGCTTTGGGGATACGAAGATCAACCTCGTAGATACGCCTGGGCACGCGGACTTCGGTGGCGAGGTGGAGCGTGGGCTGACGATGGTGGATGGGGTGCTGCTGCTCGTGGACGCCTCGGAGGGGCCGTTGCCGCAAACGCGCTTCGTGCTGCGCAAGGCGTTGGAGCTGAGATTGCCCGTGATCCTCGTCGTGAACAAGGTGGACCGCCCCGATGCTCGCATCGGCGAGGTGGTGAACGAGGTCTACGAGCTGTTTCTCGACCTTGACGCCGATGAGACGCAGATCGACTTCCCGATCGTGTACACGAACGCCAAGGCCGGTTGGGCGTCGTCTGAGGAGGGGACGGAGGGCGATGATCTGCGGCCGCTGTTCGAGCTGATCCTTGGGACCGTGCCGCCGCCGAGTTACGCGGAGGGCCACGGTTTGCAGGCGCTTGTGACCAACCTGGACGCCTCGCCTTACGTCGGCCGGCTGGCGCTGTGCCGCGTGCACGAGGGCGCGATCGAGCGGGGCCAGACGGTGGCGTGGTGCCGCCGCGACGGCTCGGTGCAGCGGTTGAGGATCACCGAGCTGTACGTGACTGAGGGTATGACCCGCGTCGACGCCGACCGGGCAGGGCCCGGGGAGATCATCGCGCTGGCCGGCCTGCCCGAGGTGATGATCGGGGACACGATCGCGGATCCCGCAGACCCTCGGCCGTTGCCGCCCGTGAGCGTGGATGAGCCCGCGCTGGCGATGACGGTCGGCATCAATACCTCGCCCCTGGCTGGCAGGTCCGGTGACAAGCTCACGGCGCGCCTGCTGAGCAACCGGCTCGACCAGGAGCTCGTCGGCAACGTCTCGATTGGGATTCATCCCACCGAGCGTCCTGACACCTGGGAGGTGCAGGGGCGCGGGGAGCTGCAGCTCGCCGTGCTGGTGGAGACGCTCCGCCGGGAGGGCTTCGAATTCACCGTCGGCAAGCCGCAGGTGCTGGCTCGTGAGGTGGATGGCCGTGTGCACGAGCCCGTCGAGCGACTCGCGATCGACATCCCGGAGGACTTCCTTGGCGTGACGACGCAGCTGCTCGCGCTGCGCAAGGGTCGCGTTGACGAGATGGTGAACCACGGCACCGGCTGGGTGCGGCTCGAGTATCTGGTCCCAGCGCGCGGTCTGATTGGCTTCCGAACCGAATTCATGACCGAAACCCGCGGCGCGGGCGTCTTGCACTCGGTATTCGAGCGCTACGAGCCCTGGCACGGCGAGATCAAGACGCGCCCGACCGGCTCGCTCGTGGCCGACCGCCGCGGGACGACGTCGCAGTTCGCGCTGCTCAAGCTGTCAGACCGTGGGCGGCTGTTCGTGGGCCCGGGCGAGGAGGTGTACGAGGGCATGATCGTGGGCGAGAACTCGCGCTCCGAGGACCTCGACGTGAACGCCGTGCGCGAGAAGAAGCTCACCAACGTTCGCTCGTCGACGGCGGATGAGCTCGTCCGCCTCGCGCCGCACCACAAACTCTCGCTTGACCAAGCGCTCGAGTTCATCGTTGAGGACGAGTCGGTTGAGGTGACGCCCGACGCCGTGAGGCTGCGCAAGCTCGTGCTCGACGCGGGGATCCGCCAGAAGCTCGCGCGTATATCCAAGCGAGAGCAGGCGACCGCGATCTAACCGACCGGAGCTGCCCTCGCCCAGCAGCAGCCTGTGAGCGCCGCCGCTGACGACCGTCGCTGTCAGATTGCTCGACTGTCTGGGCGGTGACGTCCGACCCGACCGGTAAGTCCTCGGGCTGGCGGCGGGTTGTGGGCGTTACGGCCTTGAGTAGTTGGTGTGCGATTGGGCGTCCGGCAGTCATAGACTGGGACGGTGGCCGCTCGGGTCACCGATTGGGGACTCGCCGTGCTGATCGCGGCGCTTGTCGCGTCCGGGGGGCTGACGCTGTTTGCGGGTTCTACGGGTGATACCTGGGTGTTCGCTGCGCACGATGTGTTGGGCATCGGAATCCTGCTGCTGCTCGGCGTCAAGCTGCGGCGGGTGGGGGCGCGGGTGTTCGCACCTGCGCGCTGGGACAGGCGCACGATCTATGGGGTGGTCGGGACTGCCCTCGCGGTGGCGGCGCTCGTCTCGGGCTTGCTGTGGGCCAACGGAGTGACGCCCGATGTGGCTGGCTACAGCCTGCTCAGCGTGCATGACGCGCTTGGGGTGGCCCTGCTTCTCGGGGTAGCGGCGCACATGGTGGCGCGGGCCAAGCCGCTGCGCCGGCGCGACCTTGCGCATCGCCGGCAGTTCCTCGCCATGGGCGCGATGACCGGGGTGTCACTCGTGGCCTGGCGAACCCAGCGGCCGCTCCAGGTGCTGCTAGGACTGCCGGGAGCCAAGCGGCGGTTCACCGGATCTTATGAGGCGGCGTCGTTCGGCGGCAATGCGTTCCCGACGACCTCATGGGTCGCGGACAGTCCGCGTCCGGTCGATCTCGCGGCCTACCGGCTAAGGATCGAGGGGCTTGTGGGGCGCCGGCTCGCGATCGCGCTCGCCGACCTGCCGCTCGTCGACGAGCTCGTCGCGACCCTCGATTGCACGGGCGGGTTCTACTCGACGCAACGCTGGCGCGGGGTGCGACTCAGCCGGATTCTCGAGCCGGCGCGTCCGAAGCAAGCCGCGGGCCACGTGAGCGTGGCGTCGGTGACCGGCTACCGGTGGAGCTTCGCGATGAATGTCGCGCGTGAGCTGCTGCTCGCCACGCGCGTCGGGGACGAGGCTCTGAGCCAAGAGCACGGTGCGCCAGTCCGACTTGTCGTGCCATGGGCGCGTGGTTTCCAGTGGGTCAAATGGGTGCAGCGAATAGACCTTCTCGACCACCCCGACTACGGCGCGCCGGCATCCACCGTGTGGAGCAGCTTGACTGCCGTAGGCAGCGGCGGCCGGTAGCGCCCGCAGCGAGCGCTCGCGCTATCGCCGTCCACGCCCGCGTTGCTCGCGCCGCCGGAACTGGTCACCGTTTGTGCAATCGGAGATGGAGCAAGGCCGCCCGGTCGACGGGGCAGTGAAAGGGATTGCGGGCTGAGTCCGGACGCCTGCGGCGTTCACCAATCGCGAGTGACTAGTCGTTCGTGAGAGGTCAAGCTGAATCGCTGTCGAGCTGACGGGCGACCTGATAGAGCTTGAGGGTGAGCTCGGCGACTCGTTGGTCGTTGTCGTCGTAGAAACCGTGGCCGCTCTTGACTCCCAGCCGGCCGTCGCGCACTAGCTGTTCGACCGTTGCCGATGCGGTTCGGTCAGTCGCGAGTTCGGGTACAGCGCGTTGGAAATATCCCGCAGCGTGTCGTGGCCGATGAGATCGGTCATCTGGAGTGGTCCGAACACGGGAACGAAAGCACGCAGCGTGGTTTGAACGATCGAGTCGAGCTCCAGCGGGTCGGCGGCACCGATGTCCACGAGGTGCAGCATTTCGCGCAGCATTGAGAACCACACGCGGTTCCACAAAAAGCCGGGGATCTCCTTGCGGACGCGGACCGCGCGAAGGTCAACGTCGTCGCAAAAGCGCATCGTGGTCGTGACCGTCTCCTCGCTCGTGTGCTCCCCGGCGACGACCTCGACGAAGATGATCAGCTGCGTCTGCACCGGATGGACGACGACGGCCCGTTCAGGGTGGGCCATGCCCGCCGCGAGCTGCGTCATCGGAAAGTTCGAGGTCGCGCTCCATAGCAGCACTTCGGCGCCGATCACCGCCTCAATGTCGCGGTAGCAGGCCGACTTCACCTCGGCGTCCTCGACTATGGACTCCATCACCGCGGCGCAAGGCGTCAGCGCCGTCGCGAGGTCGTCGTGTATGGAGACCCGTCCCACGACATCGTCGATGTCCGAGGGTTCCACGACGCCGATCTCGGCCAGCGTCGAGACGCTCTGGCGCAACCGATCATGCAACGTGCGGACGGACGTGCCAGGTGACCACGCCCGGACCTCGTAGCCGGCCAAAGCGAACTGCTGCGCGAACAGATGCCCTATGTAGCCCGCGCCGACGAGGCCTAGTGGGCCATCCAACGTCCTTGTGCCGCTCACCATCGCCAAACTACCGGTTGGCCTTCAACGCGGCGAGAGAACCTCCAGGCTGCGGCGATTGCATGCGCGACCCGGGCGCATGGCATTCTGCGTTGGCGTGAGTAGCCTCGATCGCGTTCGGCTTCAGCTCGATCAGGTCCGCGGTGCCGTCAACGCGATCGATCCGGTGTTCCTCGACACGCCGGCGCTGCCGTGCCCGCCGCTCGGTCACGTGCTCGGCTGCTCGGTGACGCTGAAGGTCGAGACGCTCAACCCGGTCCGGAGCTTCAAAGGACGCGGCACGGAGACGGTGGCAGCCGTGGCCCGGCGCATCGGAGCGTCCCGAGTGGTGTGCGCGAGCGCCGGGAATCTCGGTCAGGCCCTGGCCTACAGCGGCTCGCGTCGAGCCCTAGAGGTCACCGTCGTGGCCGCCAGAACCGCCAACGGACTCAAGCTGCGCCAGATCGCCGCCTTCGGCGCCGACATCCGGCTCGCCGGCGAGGACATCGAAGACGCCCGCGTGATGGCGCGGGAGATCGCGGACGCGGACGATGCCTATCTGGTCGAGGACAGTTTGGACCTAGCGACCTGCGAGGGCGCCGCCACGATCGGGCTCGAGCTCGTCCGAGATGATCCGGAGCTCGACGTCGTGCTCGTGGCCGTCGGCGGCGGAGCGATGGCCAGCGGTGTGGGCTACGCAGTGCGATCGCTGGCCGAGCACGTGGAGGTGATCGGAATCCAGCCCGTTGGTGCGCCCGCAATGGCGTTGTCGTGGCGTCAGGGAACCGTGGTCGAGACGGACCGCATCGAGACGATCGCCGACGGCGTCGCCGGGCGCTGTCCGATCCCCGAGGTGCTGGATGACCTGCTCGTCGTGCTCGACGACATCATGCTCGTGCGCGAGGACTCGATCAGAGCGGCCATGCGTGTGCTCTATGAGCACGCGGGGCTCGTCGTCGAGCCGTCCGCAGCGCTCGGGATTGCCGCCGTCCTCGAGCAGCCTGAGCGGTTCGCCGGGCGCCGCGTCGCCACGATCCTCTGCGGTAGCAACGTGGGCCCTGCCGATTTCGCACGGTGGGTACTGGAACCAGCCGCCCTGGGCGCGCGCTAGCGCTGCCCATAGCACCCGGGCCCGGGCGCCGGGCGGGGATCTGACATCGACCGACCCAGCGGCGGTCTGACTACTTCGCGGGCTCCAGCACGAGCACCGGGATCTGGCGGTCGGTCTTGGTCTGGTAGGTGGCGTAGTCGGGCCATACTTCGAGGGCACGTTGCCACCACACCGCGCGCTCATCGCCCGAAGCCTCGCGCACCGTGTAGTCGCCCTTCGACGCCTCGTCCTGCAGCTCAACCAACTGATGCTGCACGAGATTGCGGTACCAGGCCGGGTGCTCCGGAGCGCCGCCTTTGGAAGCCACCGCTGCGTAGACCCCGTCGTGCTCCACTCGCATCACCGGGTTTTTGCGCAGCTTTCCGGAGCTGGCGCCGCGTGAGGTGATCACGACGACCGGGACGCCCCGCAAAGTCGTCCCTCTGGTACCGCCGGAACTCTCGTACTCCTCCACCTGATCGCGGACCCAGCTCGACGAGCTCGGCTCGTATTTGCCCTGTAGCGGCATCGTTCCTCCTTCTGATCCGATTTACAACAAGGCTAGAAGCAGCGCGTCCTCACCCGAGGTTGACGCTCGCCACGCCCGGCGACCGACCACGCCCAGGTTCGCTGCGACGGCGAAGTGGGGTGTGAGACTGTCGAGCACACCATCCCCGCTCCTGGACCGCCCTCATCGTGACCCTGTTCGCCGACGTAGTGACAGCTTCGAAGCTCGTCTCCGAGACGAGCTCGCGGTCGCGCAAGATCGCGATCCTGGCTGAGCTGCTGCGCGAGCTCGAGGCGAGCGAGGTCCCGATCGCCGTCGCCTTTCTCTCAGGGGTTCCTCGGCAGGGGCGCGTCGGGATCGGTTATTCGACCGTCCACGGCTTGAAGGGTGGGCCGGCGGCCGAGGCGTCTCTTTCCGTCGGCGACGTTGATCGAGCGATCACCGACATCCAAACAGCGACCGGCAGCGGCTCCGCGAGCAAACGCAGGCGCCTCCTGGCCGAGCTTCTGGGCCAGGCGACCGAGCAGGAGGCCGACTTTCTCAGACGTCTGTTCACGGGCGAGCTCAGACAGGGGGCGCTGGCCGGGCTGATGGCCGATGCCGTCGCCAAGGCCGCCGGCGTGTCCGGCACGATCGCCCGGCGTGCGCTGATGCTCTCCGGCGATCTTCCGCGGATGGCCGAGATCGCCATGACCGACGGCGAGAAGGGACTGAAGGAAGTTGGCTTTGAGATCTTCCGGCCGATCCTTCCGATGCTCGCGTCGACCAGCACCGACGTGGCGGAGGCCATGTCGGGCTTCGAACGGTCGTCGGTGGAGTGGAAGCTCGACGGAATTCGCATCCAGATCCACCGACGCGATCGCGAGGTGCGCGTTTACACGCGCAACCTCAGAGAGATCACTGCGGTACTGCCGGGCATCGTCGCGGCCGTGGCGGGCCTGCCCGTCAGGCAAGCCGTCCTCGACGGGGAGGCCCTGTGGATGAGCGACGGCGGCCCAGCCGCGTTCCAGGACACGGTCTCACAGATCGACAGCGACGCACCGCCGGAAGGGATCGTGACGTTCCTCTTCGACCTGCTCCACGTCGACGGGGAGGACCTCCTTGACGTGCCTCTGCACGAGCGAGCCGCCAGGCTCGAGGCGATCGCGCCACGGCTCAAGATCCCCGCCGTTTTCACCGACGATCCGCAAGAGGCGCAGCGCGTCCTGGACGAGTCGCTGAGCGCGGGCCACGAAGGCGTCGTCGTGAAGGACTCCTCTTCGCTATATGCCGCCGGGCGGCGCGGCAAGTCATGGCGCAAGGTCAAGCCGGTTCGCACGTATGACCTGGTCGTTCTCGCCGCGGAATGGGGCCACGGGCGCCGCCAGGGCTGGCTGTCAAACCTGCACCTCGGTGCCCTTGACCCGAGCTCGGGGGCATTCGTGATGGTCGGAAAGACCTTCAAGGGGCTGACGGACAAGCTGCTCGAATGGCAGACACGGGAGCTGCTCGCACGGCAGACCGGTCGCGACGGAATCGCGGTGTTCGTGCGTCCCGAACTGGTCGTGGAGATCGCGCTGGACGGCGTCCAGTCCTCCACCCGCTACCCGGGCGGCGTGGCGCTGCGGTTCGCCCGCGTCAAGCGGTACCGACCCGACAAGGATCCCGACGAGGCGGACACGATCGACGAGCTGCGGGGGCTGCTTGGCTCAGCGCTGAGCGGTGAGGGTCGAGTCGGGACCCGCTGACCCTGCGGCGACGTAG
>VAWT01000285.1 GCA_005883415.1 Actinomycetota bacterium
CGGAATGCGACAGCCCGTGCCACGGGGTACCGAAGCCCATCTTGAACCCCCACAGCACCCAGACGATCAGCACGACGGAGAACGTGGCGAAGGTCAACATCATGCTGTTGACCGACCACCGCTTCTGCATCACGCCGCCATACAGGACTGCGAGGCCAGGGACGCTCATCAGACCGACGAGGGTCGCGGCTGTGATCTGCCAGGACGTGTCTCCCGGATTCAGCCACGTGGGTGCTTCTACTGGCATGGATCTCCTTGTCCGTAGGGGACAGATGAACTCATCCACCGCCTGAGCGATGGTCGGCCTGTTGCGGCCAATGCTTGCGGCGAGTGTGGAGACCCACTGCTCCTAGCGCCATGGCCGTGCGTCTAGGGAGCGAGGCGACCGTCTGGACATTGGGATAAACGGATCCCGCACCCAGCGAGAAAAGCTTCAGGGTCCGACTCGCAAACCTGCCTTGCGGCACTCGCCGGCGATCACTTGGGCAGCCTGGTGGGTGTACGCGCCAGGGGCCCTGACTGATGCGCACGTCGACGCGGCGACCGCGCCACACTGGGAGACCTCCTGCGCGCCCGTGGCGGCGGGCACCGTCGCGTAGATGCAGCCGTGGGAGGAGATCGGCCCGCCCGACGCCAGCGCGATCACCACCGCGACGAGGATCGCTACAGCCGCCACGACCGCCCCGCCGACCATCCACTTCTCTCGGCTCGAGAAGCGACGCCTGGCGTCAATCGCCTTGGCGTGGCCCGGCGGCAGGATCAACACAGGGGCGAGTCTACGGCCGCTCCGGGGGCCGCCTATCGGATCAGATCTCTACCGGCTGGCCGCGCGGGACGACAACGACTGCACTGCGAACCGAGCCCAGGAACGATCGCGCCGAGCCGCTCAGAGCGATCCGGCCATCGGGCGCGCTCATCTGGGAGCCCACCACGAGCAGGTCGGCCCCCCTTTCGCCGGTCGCTACCTTCTCCGCACCCAGTTTCGCCGCGAGCACATCCACCGTCTCACCGGCGGCGGCGTCGGTCTCATCGGCAAACAGTGCAACCGAGGAGATCGCGCCGTTCGCGTGGGCCCTGAGGCCCGCCGGCGCGAGCGCAACCGCGACCGGCCCGCCCTCGAGCAGGTGCTGGGCCGAGGCCCCCGGCTCGACGCTCCCTGGCGGGGTGCGGTAGTCGGAGCCGAACACCACCAGGGAGGCTTCCTCCGCTTCGGCCAGCTGAGCCAGTCCCTCGCCAGTGGAGGCGCTGAAAACGACGTGGCGGGCAATGTCCGGCTTCCCGAGCCAGGCCGCTCCCTGCTCGAGCCTGCGAGTGGCGTCGTGCTCAGCGAGCTGCTCCCGACCGGTGTCGTACTCGCGCGAGTGGCGGACGTAGGCGAGCGCCAGCCGGGCGCCCGTGGCGCCGAGCTGACGGCCGAGCGCGAGCGCGTCGTCGTCGTTCGGTGTTCCGTCGTAGGAGATGATGATGTCCGAGCTCATCCGCGCTCACGAATCCTCGCCGCCGGCAGCCGGCGCGGCATTGGCCATCGGGACAAGGATCTGGCCCGGAGGTACTCCATCCGGTGGGCGGCTCCGCCCTGGGGGTGTGGCACGATCGCCCCGGTGAGGGACAGAGCTTGCGCATAGCGGCACTCCAGCGATCATCCCTGTTCCTCACGCCGGGGCTCGTCCACGTCCACCTGCACCACGCTTTCCACGGCTCGCCGATCGGCTATGCCGGGCTTGCGGCTGCGGCAGCTGCAAGCTGGATCGGCGTCCCAGGACCGGGAGAGCCGGTATTGATCGCGGCGGGGCTTCTAGCCGCCCGTCACAAGCTGGATATCGCCTCCGTTGTGCTGGTCGCGTTCGCCGCGGCTGCCGCCGGCGGAACCGTCGGCTGGTTCATCGGGATGAAAGCCGGCCGGGCGCTGCTGAGCGCGCCAGGTCCGCTTCATAGGCTCCGGCTGCGGGCTCTCGATCGAGGCGACGAGGTCTTCAAGCGGTACGTGGCAGTCGCCGTCATCGTCGCTCCAACCTGGATTGCCGGCATCCACCGGGTGCGGCCAGCCGTGTACCTGCCGCTGAACGTGCTCGGGGCGGTGGTTTGGGCTGTCGGGATCGGGCTGGGCGCCTACTTCGCGGGCCCGCCGATCGAGGACGCGGTGTCCGACCTCGGCTGGGTGATCACCGTAGGTCTCGTGCTGCTGGTGCTGGCCGCGGTTTGGTTGGAGCTGCGACGCCGCCTCCGGCGGAGGGGCATGACACCGCCCGGGGCGGCGGACGGCTCGACAAGCAAGATCCTGCCGCCCCCGGGCGGCTGAGCGCTAGTTGCGCCCGCCTCCGCCGAACAGCTGCAGCATGAACAGGAACACGTTGAAGATGTCCAGGAAGATGCTGGCGGCGATCGGAACCGCGCTGGCCACGTTGGCCCGGCGCAGCCGGTTGAAATCGAAGATCGTGTACGCGCCAAAGACCACGAGGCCGAGCACGGCGTAGATGATGTTGGCGTGCGGGATGGAGACGAAGATCCCGACCAGTCCGAACAGGATCAGGGCCAGTAAGGCCCAGAAGAGCCCTCGCGCCCAGTAGGACAAATCCCGACGGGTCGCGTAACCGATTGCGCCTAAGCCGAGAACGAAAGCGCCAGTGGCGCCCGCGGCCTGGTAGAGGACGCCCGGATCGGATTTCGCGTACTGATTAAGGACTGGCCCGATCGCCATGCCCAGGAGCAGCCCCAAGCCGAAGAGGAACAGGATGGCCAGCTGTTCGCGGCCGCGCGACGAAGCCATGTTGAGGGCGAAGATGCACACGAACGCCCCGATGAAGAACGCGATCCAGGCGCGGCCGGTGGTGTTACGCGTGATGTAGGCACCGAGCGCCGTGCACCCGACCGTCAAGGCCACGAGGCCCATCACCTGACCAAAGACGGCGCGCGCGCGGTCGCGCGTGATTACGGCGCCGCCGCCGCCGTAGCCGAGCTGTTGATATGTGGGCATGCCGTCCCGCTCCTAGTCTGCGATTGTCAGCATAAAAACCAACGACACGGTAGACGATCTGACTGCTGCCTGGAAGCCGTTAGCCGCAAGCAGTACAGGGGGTAGGATCAACCCCGCGCCGGATGCCCAATGACCGCCGCCTGAGTCCGCCACTCCTCCGTCAGCTCACCACTGATGCACTCGGTCTTGGGCGCGGGGCAATGTCCCGGCGATCGGCGACGCTGAAGCCCCGCACCGCGACGGCCGACCGCGTGGTTCAGTCGGTGTGCCCCTACTGCGCTGTCGGCTGCGGGCAGAAGGTCTACGTCAAGGACGAGAAGGTCGTTCAGATCGAAGGCGACCCGGACTCGCCCATCTCGCGCGGCAGGCTGTGCCCGAAGGGCGCTGCCTCAGAAGCACTCGTCAACCAGCCGGGACGGATGAAGGAGGTCCTCTATCGTCGTCCGGGCAGCGCCAACTGGGAGCGGATCAGCCTCGAACAGGCGACCGACATGATCGCCGAGCGGATGATCCGCACCCGAGCCCAGACGTGGGAGGAGCAGGGAGAGGACGGAAAGGCGCTCAAGCGGACACTGGGGATCCACTTCCTCGGCGGCGCGACCCTCGACTCCGAGGAGAACTACCTGATCAAGAAGTTCTTCTGCGCCGCCGGCGCGCTGTCGATCGAGAACCAGGCGCGTATATGACATAGCTCCACGGTCCCCGGTCTGGGGACCTCGTTCGGGCGCGGCGGCGCCACCACCTTTCAGCAGGACCTCCAGAATTCCGACTGCATCATCAGCATGGGTTCGAACATGGCCGAGCAGCATCCGGTCGGATTCCAGTGGGTGATGGAGGCTCACGAGCGCGGCGCCAAGTACATCCATGTCGATCCCCGCTTCACGCGCACGAGCGCGATGGCCGATCGGCACGTGCCGATCCGGGCCGGCACCGACATCGCCTTCCTTGGCGGAGTCATCAACTACATTTTCGAGCACGACGCGTGGTTCAGGGAGTACGTTCAGCACTACACCAACGGCCCGGTGATCGTCCGCGAGGACTACGTCGACGCCGAGGACGCAGCCGGGATGTTCTCCGGTTGGGACCCGGAGCACGGCGCGTACCAGATCGAGAGCTGGGGCTACGACGAGACGTCGCACGAGGCGGCCGGAGGAAAGAAGGAGCAGCAGGGCGACGTGTCCGGCGAGCAAGCACAAGGCGCCCACGGGATGAAGCTCGAGCGGGGCAACCCCCCGAACATCGACAACTCGATGCAGCACCCGCGCTGCGTGCTTCAGATCCTCAAGCGGCACTTCGCGCGCTACACGCCCCAGGTGGTCTCGGAGATTTGCGGCTGCTCGGAGCGGGACTTCCTGGCGGTCGCGCGGGCGCTGTGCGAAAACTCAGGCCGCGAGCGGACTTCGGCCATCGTCTATTCCGTCGGCTGGACTCAGCACACCGTCGGGGTGCAGAACATCCGCGCGGCCTCGATCGTGCAGATGCTGCTCGGAAACATGGGTCGCCCGGGCGGCGGGATTCTGGCGCTCCGCGGACACGCAAACATCCAGGGCTCCACCGACATCCCGACGCTCTACAACATCCTGCCCGGGTACATACCGATGCCTCATCCCACCTCAGGTCCGGACCTTGACAAGTTCATCGAGCTCAATGGCCCGGACACCGGCGCCTGGGGGAACCTGAAGAACTACATGGTGTCGTTGTTGAAGGCCTGGTGGGGGGACGCGGCCACCGACGAGAACAACTACGGCTACGACTACCTGCCGCGCATCGACGGCGACCACTCGCACTATCCGATGATGGTCAAGATGCTCGATGGCGGAGTGCAGGGCATGTTCTGTGTGGGGCAGAACCCCACCGTGGGCTCGGCCAACTCGAAGCTGATGCGCCTGGCACTGGCGAAGCTCGACTGGCTCGTCGTGCGGGATTTCCAGCCCACAGAGTCTGCGCTGTTCTGGAAGGACTCTCCCGAGCACGAGTCCGGCGAGACCCGAGCCGAGGACATCCAGACCGAGGTCTTCTTCCTGCCCTGCGCCGCGCACACCGAGAAGGACGGCAACTTCACCAACACCCAGCGGTTGCTCCAGTGGCACTGGAAGGCGCTCGATCCGCCGGGCGACGCGCGCTCGGAGCTGCACTGGATCTACCACCTGGGTAAGGCGGTCCGGGACAAGCTCGCCGACTCCGAGGATCCGCGCGACCGGCCGATCCTTGACCTGACCTGGGACTACCCGGTGGAAGGGCCCCACCAGGAGCCCAACGCGGAGGCGGTGCTACAGGAGATCAATGGCCGGGGTCCAGACGGCAAGATGCTCTCAACCTACGAGGAGCTCAAGGACGATGGGTCTACCGCGTGCGGTTCGTGGATCCACTGCGGCATCTACAAGGACGGCGTAAACCAGTCGGCACGCAAGAAGCCGGGTCAGGATCAGAACTGGATCGCGCACGAGTGGGGATGGGCATGGCCAAAGGACGTCCGGATCCTCTACAACCGCGCGTCGGCCGACCCAGACGGAAAGCCCTGGTCTGAGCGCAAGCGCTACGTGTGGTGGGACGGGGCGGACGACAAGTGGACGAGCCTTGGCGACTCGCCAGACTTCCCTGCTCAGAAGGAGCCGAGCTTCGAGCCAGAGGAAGACGCCAAGGCGATGGAGGCCATCTCCGGCGACAAGCCGTTCATCCTTCATCCCGACGGTCGGGCCTGGCTTTTCGCCCCCTCGGGATTGGTCGATGGACCCCTCCCTACCCACTACGAGCCGCAGGAGACGCCGTTTCAAAACGCGCTCTACCCGCAGCAGCAGAACCCGACCAGGCAGGAGTTCCCGCGCCCGGAGAATCCGTATCACCCGGTCGGCTCGCCGGTGTTCCCCTACGTGCTCTCGACTTGGCGGCTGACCGAGCACCACACCTCGGGTGCGATGTCCCGCACCGTTCCCTACCTGGCCGAGCTCCAGCCGGAGTTCTTCTGCGAGGTCTCTCCGGCGTTGGCCGCCGAGCGCGGGCTGGAGCACGGGGGCTGGGCGACGATCGTCACCGCCCGCAGCGCTGTAGAGGCGCGCGTGCTGGTGACCGACCGGATCAAGCCGCTTCAGATCGAGGGGCGCCCGACGTATAGGGTCGGTATGCCCTACCACTGGGGCGGCGTCGGCATCGTCACCGGCGACTCCGCCAACGACCTGCTGCCGCTGGTGCTGGACAACAACGTTCACATCAGCGAGTACAAGGTTGCAACCTGCGACATCAGACCGGGCCGGAGGCCGCGGGGACCGGCACGGCTCAAGCTGGTCGAGGAGTACCGCCAGCGGGCAGGGGTGAGGGTGTCATGACGCTGGACACGGTCTCCTGGCCCGCGAGCTACGGCGATGAGGCCAAGCCCCGCAAGGGGTTCTTCACCGACACCTCAATCTGCATCGGGTGCAAAGCATGCGAGGTGGCCTGCAAGGAGTGGAACCAGATCCCGATGTCGATCAAGGGCTTCAGCGGCAAGTCCTACGACAACACGCTTGCTCTGGGCGCCAATACCTGGCGTCACGTGGCCTTCGTCGAGCAGCGGGTGCCGGCCGGCGTCGACGATGGGGCGTCGCTGGTGGAGGCCGCCGCACGCGCGGACGTGATCGACGCCGGCGTTCATACCTACCAAGAGGGCGACGGTCTACGGTGGCTGATGGCCTCCGATGTGTGCAAGCACTGCACCGACGCGGCCTGCCTGGAGGTGTGCCCGACCGGTGCGCTGTTCAGAACGGAGTTCGGGACGGTCGTGGTCCAGGAGGACATCTGCAATGGCTGCGGCTACTGCATTCCGGCATGCCCGTTCGGAGTGCTGGAACAGCGCAAGGACGACGGACGCGTCTGGAAGTGCACGCTCTGCTACGACAGGCTGAAGGAGGACCAGCAGCCGGCGTGCGCGCAAGCGTGTCCGACCGACTCGATCCAGTTCGGGGAACTGGACGAGCTGCGCCACCGAGCCGAGGGGCGACTGAAGCGGCTGCAGGACGCCGGTCAGGCCGAGGCCAGGCTGTACCTGGCTGACGACGATGACGGCATCCACGGCGCCGGCGCGTTCTTCCTCCTGCTCGACGAGCCGGAGGTCTACGGGCTTCCGCCCGACCCAGTTGACACCCGACACGAGCTGGGCTCGATCTGGTCCGCCGCCGGAGCAGCGGCACTGGCGCTGGGGGCTGGCCTGATCGCCGCCGTGTTCGGAGGCCGGCGATGACCGCCACGGACCCGACGACCTCAACCACCCCGGTCGCCACGCCGGCCCCCGAGGCGATCGCCGGCGACGGCGGGATCCGCTCTTACCACGGCCAGCCGGTGCTCAAGGAACCGGTCTGGAGCTGGGAGATCCCCTGCTACTTCTACACCGGAGGACTGACGGGCGCCTCGTCGGGACTCGCGTTTCTAGCTGAGCTGCGCGGCAACGATCTCCTCGCCCGCCGAGCGTGGGCTGCGGCGATGATGGGCGGCGTCGCGAGTCCCCTGCTGCTGATCTCGGACCTGGGTAAGCCCGAGCGGTTTCTCAACATGCTCCGGATGTTCAAGGTCACCTCGCCGATGAGCGTCGGCTCGTGGATCCTCGTGGTCGCCGGGGGGTCCACACCCCTCGCTGCCATCGACGCCTGGACCGGCTGGATCCCCGGCGGCAAGTACGCACGCCGTACGGCGGCCATGTTCGGACTCCCGCTCGCCACCTACACAGCGGCGCTGGTCTCGAACACGGCCATTCCGGTCTGGCACAAGGCCCATCGGATGCTGCCGTTTGTGTTCGGATCCGGCGCGGCGATGAGCGCCGGGGCGGCGACGGTCGCACTGACTCCTCCTGGGGCTGCCGCTCCCGCCCGGCGGCTGGCGCTCGCCGGGGCTGTGGCCGGGGCCGTCACCTCGGAGCTGATGGAGCATCGCCTGGGCGAACAGGGCGAGCCCTACAAGCAAGGGGCAGCCGCCACGTTCCGGCGAGTCGGTCGGGTCGCCGGGGCCGCCGGCGCGCTCCTGCTCGTCTCGCGGGGCCGGTCATCCCGGGCCGCGGCAGTGGCCTCGGGCATGCTGCTGTCGGCCGCGGCTCTGAGCACCAGGTGGAGTGTGTTCAAGGCCGGCTTTCAGTCGGCGTCCGACCCCAAGTACGTGATCGGGCCTCAGCGGGAGGCGATCAGCAGGGGCGAACGTCGGGGCGCAGCCAGGCGCGAGCCACGGATCTAGGCCCTTAGCCGAACTTTGGCTCTCCACTTCCGGATGTCGGAAGTGGGTCGCCATCGTTCGCCATCACGTCCCGCGCCCACTCCTTAATGACGCTCGCGTATTCGGTTCCCGCGCTTACGAGGTCGCTGTGGCCCAAACCCTCAAACACACGGAGCCGCTTGGGCTCCGGGGCCGCCTCGTACAGGGCCCGGCCCTCGGAGAGCGGGACCACCTCATCGCGGTCACCATGGAGTGACAGCAGCGGAGCCTTCAGCTTCGCGATGCGGCGGATGCTCGGATAGGCATCGGGAATAACCACCGGCGGGATCACCGGGTAGTGGTGGTGCGCCACCGCGCGCAGGCTTGTGAACGTCGACTGAAGGATGAGCCCCCGGGGCGGCACCTCCAGGGCGAGCGCCAGGGCGATCGCGCCGCCGAGCGATTCGCCCAGGTAGATGACGCGCGCGGGATCGCACTCCGGCCGCGTGAGGAGCGCGTTCTTCGCGGCCAGCGCGTCGCGGTAGGTGCCCTCCTCGTCCGGCCGACCGCTGCTGCGGCCGTAGCCGCGGTAGTCGAACAGCAGCAGGTTGAATATCTCAGGCCGAAGTCCGCCGGCGTCTGCGCGATTTCCTTCTCTGGGAAGTACGTCAGCGAACCCATCGCCGCCCGGGCGATGTGCTCCAGGGCTGTTCCGATCAAGGTCCTATGCCGTCAGCGCCACCGCGGCCTCGGGCGTGACGACGCGGAAGCTGAAGCTCTCCTGCAGATACAACCGGACGACGTCGGCATCGTACGAGTCGTAGCCGATCGAGAGGTCCTGGCCGGATTCGAACAGGAAGTCGCCTCCCCGGAGGCTGACAACCACCGCACCCCTGGCGCCGGGAGCCCACACGAGCGGACCCTCCACGATCTTGCGCAGGTGATCGAACAGCAGATACCCGCCGTGTTCGGCGGTCTCGACCACCCGGCGGTACTGCTCGCGTCCGAGCGCCACCCCGTATGGCCCGGTGATCCCGTCGCACTGAAGGCGCTCGACGGCGCCGGCGACCCGGGCGGGGTAGGAGTCGGTGTCCTCGCCCAGCTCGAGCACGTCGTGTGGCGACGCTTCAGACATTCCGGTGATGGCGTCCTGCCAGCCGTGAAACACGGCGACGTTTTCGGCCAGCGCGATCTGATGAGCGGCGTTGTCAAGCGCCTCGAGGTCAACGTCCTCAGCGCCCCGGTCAGCGTCGCGGAGCTCGGCGCGTGACAGCTCGAAGTCCGCCCGCAGCTCTACCAGCGGCAGCACCTGGCGCTTCAGACCGGAAACCCCCGCGGACGGCGCCGAAGCCAGCGCGCTGGTTCGTCCCAGGTTCGTTGCGGAGTAGTCCCAGCCGTGAGGGCCTGAGAAATCGACCAGCTTGCGAGCAGCCAGGGGCGGAGTCAGACGCTCGCGCGCCTCCTCGTCGAGGAGCGTCCAGCCGGCGTCGCTAATCGGGGCATGTGAGCGAAGTAGGTGGTTCATCGCGACGCCCCCCTCAGGCTCCCGATCCCGAGCGATCCCGCCTCGAAGGCGCCCTCGGCTCCCGCCCCAGCCCCCTCGAACGTCTCGGCCTCCGCCTCTTCGCCGTGTTCGACGATGTCACCCGTCTGGAACAGGATCCCCTGCGCGATCTCCCGCCATGCCGGCATCCGGCGCAGCAAGAACTCGAGGTCCATGCTGAAGTGCTTGAACTCCTCGCCCTGGGCATCGCGCATCACGGCGAGCGCCTCCGGGTCGGTCTCGAGCGCGATCCGCTGCTCATACCAGCCAATCGCCTCGGCCTCCTCGGTCAGCGAAGCGCACAAACGGGCGAAGGTCCGCGTGGGGGGCGGAAGCTCGCCGGGCGGTTCGTGGTACTGGTCGAAGCCCATCGGATCTCCTATCTGAGCGGGTGTCGAGTGCACTCTACGGCCGACGGAGCCCGGCGTGGTCGGTGCTCAGCGCCACCGCGATCTGTGCTGAAGCTCACGCGGAAACGATTGCGCTCGTCCTAACGTCTCGGTCGGAAGAATCGAGAAAAGGCAGACCATCATGAGCGCGTTTGAGATCGTCACAGTTGCCGTGACCTTCCTGAGTGTCGCGATCTGCTTCACGCGTTACTTCAGGACTGGGCGTGTGCTGGCAGACCTCGGGCATCAGGGTTCGATGTGGTTCGACCACCCAGAGGATCTCGCGTTCGACGAGCGTCCTATCGAGGACGCGATCGACGCGCCGATTCCCCACCGGCCGCTTCGGGCCCGGTACTGATCAGCTTCGCCCGGTATTGATCAGCTTCAGGCGGCGGGCGGCACGCGAATCCGCCTGGAAGCCTAAGTCGATGTTCTTCGCGTGAGGGCGGCGTCGACCGCTCGCCGCGGCGTCGCGATCGCTCGCCGCGGCGTCACAGGATCGATCGCCTGCCGCTCGCCGTAGAGGATGCGCCGGGCCGTCCGTTCGCCTTCGGCGTCGCTCCAGCGCGGGTCGGGCCCGCGCCGCCGCTGCGAGGGCGGCAACGACAAGACTCGCGCCACTCTGCCGATGCGCGTGCGGACGAGAGGGTTGTCAGCGGGGGGCGACACCTGAAGGGTGCGGGCATCTAAACGTGCAGCGACCCGCCACTCAAGCGGGCGGTTGCTTTACAACAGACGCGTTCGTCTCCGGCGCCGGCGTCGTGGCCCTCGTTTCTCCTCTGTCTCGCCGCGGGTAGCGCCGATCCGAAAAGCAACAGAAAGGCAGCGAGATGGGCGGGGGACCCTCGCCGGATCCGAGCGCACGGTCAATCCACATCCCGATGCAGGTCGCGACCTGATGGACCTGCTGGCCATCTACCTGAATGACCACCTGGCGGGGGCGACCGCCGCCCGCGAGCTGGTGCGGCGTGCGGCTTCACGCAACCGGGGGTCTGACTACGGCCGCGTCCTTGAGCGACTGGCGGCCGAGATCGATGAGGACCGCGACGCTTTGCTGGCGATCATGCGAGCGCTCGGGCGGTCGGTTGACCAACTGAAGGTGCTCGGCGGCTGGGGAGTGGAGAAGCTCGGGCGGTTCAAGCTCAACGGACGCCTGCTCGGCTACTCCCCGCTGAGCAGGCTGGTCGAGCTCGAGGCGCTGGCCCTCGGCGTTCGTGGGAAGCTCGCGCTGTGGCGCGCCCTCGAGCTGCTCGCGCCCGACGAGCCCGCGCTCGGGAGCTTCGACCTGTCCCACCTGATCGTCCGCGCGGAACGTCAGTTGGACGAGCTTGAGGCCTATCGGCTGCAAGCAGCCGCCGAAGCGTTCGGTGGTAATCCCGACCGGTCCAGCGGCCCGAGGTCCTGATGAAGGAGTTCGGAGAGCACTACCGGCGCGGCCTCGGGATGTCCGCCCGCAATAACGCGCTCGCCTACGGATATTCGGTGACCGCGACTGCGTCGTTCGGGATGCTCGCGCATACGGCCGGGCCGATGAGCATCCTTCGCATCTTTATGTTCGTGGTCGGCAGCGGGATCGCGTTCGCCGGC
>VAWT01000286.1 GCA_005883415.1 Actinomycetota bacterium
GATGAGATCTTGGCGCTGGATGCTGGCCGGTTCCATCGCGAGAGCGAGGGCATAAGGCGAACCGGAGACTGGGATGTCGCGTTCCTCTACGAACGGGGCCGCCGTCACGAGGAGGTGTGCGCTGCGTGCCCGGTGACCACACGCGGGATCGAGAGCCATGCCACCGTTCGCTCATCGGCCGGCTTGATCTACGTATCGCGCATGCGAGGCTCAACCCACATCGAGAGCCACCGCGGCCCGACGAACATCAGAGTCCGCTGCCACCTCGGGGTCAAGGTTCCCGATGGTGACTGTGCGATCCGGGTGGGGGAAGAGATCCGGCGGTGGAAGGAAGGCAAGTGCCTGGTCTTCGACGACTACTTCGAGCACGAAGCCTGGAATCACACGGACGAAGATCGCCTCGTTCTGATCGTCGACCTGTGGCATCCCGGCCTGTCCGCCACCGAGGTGACGCTCCTCGAGGGGCTGCACAGCTATAGCTCGGCTTACGCTCACAGGCTGAGCCGCTACTGGTCCGCGAACGCTACGGCCGCACGTCAGGCCGACTAGGAAGACAGACCCGCCTAGAAGTCGCCGCCGAAGTCTCCGAAGCCTCCGCCGTCGCCGCCGTCACCACCCCAGCCGCCGTCGCCGTCACCTCCGTCTCCGTCGCCGTCGCCGTCGCCGTCACCTCCGTCTCCGTCGCCGTCGCCGTCGCCGTCTCCATCTCCGTCGCCGAACAGCCCGCCGACAGCCGCTTCGCCGAGACCGAGCCCCGCCCCAAGCGCCGAACCCATCAGGAGGGTGGACATCAGTCCGCCGCCGCCGAACCCATTGAAGTAACCGCCAGCCCACGGCCCATAGTGGCGAGGCGCGTTCCAGTAATCGGTCGGTCTGCCATCCACAGCCACCTGGCGGCCATGGGGCTGAAACCCTTCCTTGATCCGCAACGCATCTGCGGCACAAGCGGGAACGGGCCGCATGGCGCCCCCGGGTGGAGCCCACTCGACATCCTCGGTGGAGGGACCATGCCGAGGATCGAAGAAGCAGGGAGCCCGCCGCTCCGGTGGTGGCTTGCCTTCGAGCACAGCCTTGGCGTAGGCCATCGCGTACCGGCCCTCCTCCAGGGTCTCGCTCACAGGAGCTAGATCCTCCGGCCGCTTGGCGCGGTCAAAGATGTCGCTTGCGCGCTGGTACGCCTCGAGCGCCTGCTCGTGCCGAGTCATATGTCCGAAGAAGGGCACCGGAGATCAAACGATAACTAGATACCGTGCACGCATGAGGAACAGCGTGGCTTCGGAGGGCTCTGTTCTGGCGGCTCGCCTCGCTGCCCAGCGGCTCTCGGGAACTCCGCCCACCGACGCGGTAGACACGACGCGGCATCTGTTGGCGGTGCAGGCTCAGGACCCCCGAGCCGCAAGGCTGGCCATTCGGGCTCGGACTGCGGAGAAGCGCGCTTCTGCCGTGGACTGCGCCCTCACGGACGAGCGCTCGCTGATCATCACCTGGGCCAACCGAGGGACGCTCCATCTGATCGCCGCCGAGGATGAGGCGTTTCTGCATGCCCTGACGACGCCGCAGCTGCGCACCACAAGTGACCGCCGCCTGTCGCAGGAAGGGGTGACCTCGCCGGTCGCGGAGCGCGGAATCAAGGCGATCGTCAAGGCCTTGGGGGACCAGGGGCCGATGACCCGAGCCCAGCTCCGCACCGTGCTGGACAAGGTCGGCGTCCCAACGGCCGGGCAGGCCCTCGTTCACGTTCTGTTCCGGGCGACGCTGGACGGTCTGATTCTCCGCGGGCCGATGGTAGGCGGTGATCACGCGTATGTGCTCGTCGCCGATTGGTTGGGCCAGCGTCCGAAAATAGATCGCGACCGTGCGCTGGCCGAGCTGGCACGCCGCTACCTGGCCGGCCACGGGCCCGCTGCCGATCGCGACCTGGCCAAGTGGGCGCAGCTCCCGCTGCGCGATGCGCGAGCCGGGCTCGAGGCGGTCGCACCGGAGCTAAACCTGCGACCCGACGGCCTGGTTGACCTTCGGCGCCGTCCCGAGGTACCGCTGCCGCCGCCGCGACTCCTCGGACCTTACGATCCGCTGCTTCTCGGCTGGCAATCGAGACGATTTCTGCTCGACGGGGCGCAGGACATCGTCACGGTCAACGGGATCATCAGGGCGATCGCGCTCGTGCGCGGGCGTCCGGCCGGCACCTGGATGATGTCCGGCGGCCATGTGGAAATGAACTTATGGCGCAAGCAAGACCGTGCCACAGCCGCGGCACTCGAGCGCGACGCGGCTGCAGTCGAGGCTTATCTCGACGCGCGGGCGCCCAGCGCGGGTGCCGGCCGCGACGAGTTTCAGCCGCGGAGGTCAACCAGCCGAATCCGAAGCCATGTCCAAGCGTGAGGATGTCCTGGAATCTGGCGGTCCGCAGCGAACCGCGCTCTCGTGTTTCGGGTTGGTCGTCCATCCGACCAGGGACGTCGACGAACCGGTGGGCGGGCTGCGCAGGTGGGCCCAGGCCCACGGCACTCGGCTGGTGCAGGTTCGTGTCCCCTATGACCAACAGCGGATTGCCGATCAGGGAAATCCCGAAGAATGCGACCTGCTCATTGCCATCGGGGGAGATGGAACTGCGCTGGCGGCGATCCGCGCGGGCGTTAGAGCGGGTCGTCCGGTTCTGGCGGTTGCGTGCGGGAGCCTGGGGGTCCTGACGTCTGTCGGAGACCATGGCCTGCTAGACGCTCTAGAGCGCTTCAGTCGGGGAGATTGGGTTCCGCGGCGGCTGCCCGGGCTCGAGATTCGGCGCGAGGATGGGTCGCAACTCTTCGCGCTGAATGACATCGTGATCCGTCGTGGCGGAGCGGGCCAGTTGCGTCTGAACGTCCAGGTTGACGGGGGCTTATTCGCTCGCCTGGCCGGCGATGGATGTGTCGTCAGCACTGCTGTCGGCTCCAGCGCCTACGCGCTCGCGGCCGGCGGGCCGCTGGTCGAGCCCGAGCTCGACGCGTTCCTGATCACGCCCTTGAATATCCACGGCGGTTTCTGTCCACCGCTCGTGGTCGGTGCTACATCATTGATCCGGTTCGAAGCTACGTCTAGCTACGGTGGAGCACAGCTCGAGCTCGACGGACAGGAGGGAGACACGCTGGTTGGGCCCCTGACGATCGGTCTCGGCGCCGATATGGCGACGCTCGTTGGCTTTTCCGATCAGAAGTCGTTTCTGGCGGTGCTTCGAGAACGGGGGATCATCATCGACAGTCCGCGGATCCTCGCCGAGGACGCCCGCAACGCGCGGCGCTAGAGCTGGTCTCGGAGCTCCTCGGCCGAAGGGACCTCGATTGGCCCCTCGGCGGGCTGGGTGAAGCGGATCGGGTTGCCGAACGGATCGTGCAATGCGCAATCCGTGCCGTAGAAGCGCTCGGTCGGCTCCTGCGTGAACTCGACGCCGGCGGCGCGGAGCTTCTCGTACGTACCGCGGCAGTCGTCGGTCTCGAATATGACCCCTCCGCCCGCTGCGCCCTTAGTGACGAGCTCGCGGATCTCCTCGACGGTCGCGTCGTCGTAAACCGGCGGGCCTGGAAGCATCAGACCCAGCTGGAAATCGGCCTGCTCCGGGAGAGAGACTGTGAGCCAGCGCATGAAGCCGAGGTCGGCGTCGATGTTGACGACCATTCCGAGCTTGCCGACATAGAAGCCGAGCGCCTCGTCCTGGTCGAGTACGTGGATGAAGGTGTGGGTGATTCGCTTGAACATGGGCCCAAGCTAACCGCCGCTGGAGCCAGGCGCTTCTCCGTATCTGCTCTTTAACTCGCCGGGCGCATCCATGCCATAGCCCAGCACGCTGGCACCCCACGCGCTGTTCCGGCCTCGACCCGCGCCCTGTAGGTGGACGGCGACTCACCGACGATCTCCCGAAACACTCGGCTAAAGGTGCCGAGGCTGTTGAAGCCCACATCGAGACAGATTTCGGTGATCGGGCGCTCGGTCTCGCGCAGCAGCTCCATCGCCCGCTCCACCCGCCTGCGTTGCAGGTATCTATGCGGCGGTTCTCCAAACGTGGCACGAAACTGGCGGCTGAAGTGCGCGGGCGAGACGTGCGCGACCTGGGCCACCGCTGGAACCTCGAGTGGCTGCGAAAATCCGCGATCCATCGCGTCGCGGGCCCTGAGCATCCTTCGGTTGCGGTCCTCAATCATGCGAGACAATTCGTCCATGCTCTCAGATCGATTCCGCACCGCCGTCGAGAACGGAAGGATCGGTCAGGCGGGCGAGCTGTTCCGCGAGGACGCTACCTTCCGCAGCCCCGTCCTGTTCAAGCCCTACCAGGGGCGCGAACAGGTTCTGAAGGTGCTTCGGGCAGCGGAGCGGGTGCTCGGCCTCGCCGGAAGCTTCCGCTACGTTCACCAACTCGAGGACCCCGTGGATCGTGTCGCGATGCTGGAGTTCGTAACCGAAGTGGATGGAAAGCAGGTCGAGGGCATCGACAAGGTGACATTCGACGATGAAGGCCGCATCCGCGAGCTGAAGGTGATGCTCCGTCCGGCTTCGGCTCTTCAGGCCGTAGGGGCCCGGATGGCGGAGGAGTTCCCGCTAGTCGGCCTAGGCCTTCCGAACTAGCTGCGCTCGCGGCAGCTACGCTCCGTCGCATGACCTCCATCGCCGTGGTCGGAGCCGGGTTCGGCGGCGTCGGCTCCGCCGTAATGCTGCGTCGAGCGGGTTATGGGGACGTGACGGTGTTCGAGCGCGCCGACAGGGTAGGGGGCGTATGGAACTACAACACCTACCCCGGCGCGGCTTGCGATGTGCCCTCGCACCTGTACGAGTTCTCGTTCGCCCCGAATCCGCACTGGTCGCGGCGCTACGCGCCCCAGGCCGAGATCCAGGCGTACCTCGAGGACGTCGCACGCCGCCACGGGGTGCTGGACCGGATCCGCCTGAACACCGAGGTGGACCGCGCCCGCTGGGATGGGGAGCGCAGAAGGTGGACTCTCGAGACCGATGCCGGCGAGCACTCGGCCGATCTGCTCCTCACCGCCTGCGGGCAGCTGAACGTGCCGAAGATCCCGCCGATCTCCGGCCTTGAGACATTCGAGGGACCGGCGTTCCACACCGCGCAATGGCGCCACGACGTAGATCTACGCGGCAAGCGGGTGGCGGTCATCGGCACCGGCTGCAGCGCGATCCAGGTGGTGCCTCAGGTCCAGCCGATCGCCGAGCATGTAGACGTCTACCAGCGCTCGCCGGGTTGGACCTTTCCGAGGATGGACTTTTCATACCGCGAGCGGACCAAGCGCATTTTCGAGAGCTTCCCCGTCCTGCAGCGACTCGATCGGGCGTCGATCCTCGCATTCCACGAGCTGGGCGCGGCCGCATTGACGAGCAAACCCTGGCTGCGCCCCCCGTTCCGGGCAATCGCCCGTCGCCAGATCAACAAGGCGATCAAGGACCCCGAGCTACGCCGCAAGGTGACGCCTACCGACGAGGTGGGATGCAAGCGGGTGATGCTCACCGACGACTGGTATCCGACCCTGACCAAGCCAAACGTGGAGCTGATCACCGATCCGGTCGCGGGGGTGACTCCACGGGGGATCCGCATCCGCGACGGCGAACAGCGGCCAGCCGACGTGATCGTGCTGGCGACCGGTTTCAAGACGCATGGTTTCGTCGCGCCCATGGAGGTCGTTGGCATGGGTGGCCGTACCCTCGCCGAGGAGTGGTCCGAGGTGCCGCGTGCCTACCTCGGGCTGAGCGTCCCGGGCTTTCCCAACATGTTCCTGCTCTACGGGCCGAACACCAACGGCGGTACGGGATCGGTGATCTACACCGTGGAGGCAGGCGTCACGCACGTGATCGCGGCGCTGCGCGAGCTCGACCACTGGGCGGCAGCGAAGATCGAGGTCCGCCGGGAAGCCGCGCATGCATTTGACCGGGAGCTGCGAGAGGCGCTCAGCAAGACCGTGTGGCACACCGGTTGCACAAGCTGGTACCTCGACGAGAACGGAAACGATCCGAACCAGTGGCCGTGGCTGTGGCACAAGTATCGTCGCCGCGCCGCCGAGGTCTCGCCCGAGACCTACGAGCTGACGGCCGCTGCATAAGCGGCGGGTCTGCGCGGGCGCCCTTTCACCGGTACTCGGATGCGCGGCCTCGAGCCGTCCTAGCATCTGAGAATGGACTCCGATCAGAACGGGCGCTCGGGACGACGCACGCTCGTGCGTGTCGCGCTGACGGTCGCGCTGTTCGGAGTGGTGGTGTTCGCGGTGGACCAACTCGTGCCCGGCGCACGACATCGGCTCGCGCGGGCCAGCCCTGGCTGGCTTGGAGTCGCAGCGGGCCTCGAGCTGCTGGCCTGCGCGGGGTACGTGCTCCTGTTCCAGACCGTATTCTCACGCGCTCCGTGGCTGATTCGGCTGCGACGCGGGGCGCAGATCGCCCTCGGTGAGCTCGGCGCATTCGCGATAACGCCGACCGGCCTCGGCGGGCCGGCGGTCAGGGTCTGGGGCCTGCGCGCCGGCGGCATGCCGTGGCGGGTCCTGATCGTGCGCAGCATCTCCCACGGCGCGATCTTCAATCTCCCCTACGCGGTCGCCGCCGTGGTACTGGGCGCGGGGGTCTCGCTGGAGCTCTTGCCCGGCCACGCGCCGGTCCTAACCGCGCTCGCGCCGCTTGCGCTGGTGGTGGCGGCTTGCGCCCTATACGGCGTCGCGGCCTGGTTCGGGCGGAGGGGCAGCTCCAGCGGAGATTCACCGCGCCGGGGCTGGGTCTTGTCCGCGCTCGGAACCATCCCGGAGGGCATTGCCGATTTCCTGGTACTGATGCGGAGACGTCGGCCCCTGCTGGGGGCGATCGGATGGTGGGCCGGGGACTGTGCGGCGCTGTGGGCCGCTTTTCAGGCCGTCGGTGGAAGGCCGGCGCTCAGCGTCCTGATCCTGGCCTACATGCTCGGCCAGCTGGGAAACACGCTCCCCTTGCCGGGGGGCGTGGGTGGGGTCGAGCCGCTGATGCTCGGGATCTTCTCCGCATCGGGAGTCAATCTCGGCTTGGCGGCCGCCGCGGTCATCTGCTACCGGACCATCGCTCTCGGGACGCAGGGCATCCTGGGCTCGGCGGCATTCGTCAGTCTGGCCAGCGACCTCCGCCGGGAGCGGCGCTCGCGGCCAGGCTCGGCGGAGGGTCCTCCCTCCCTACGGCGCCAGGTTCTGCCTGAACGCCGCCAGGCCGGCGCCGGCGCTTCGGAAACTTGACTCCCGCGTCAATGCCCACCCAGCGCCGGGTCGGTCGCGCCGCCGGGCGCGGGGACGCGCGCCAGCTTCTTGCCCGGGTTGAGCAGTCCCTTGGGGTCGAACGCGCGTTTCACCGCCTCGTGTGTCGAGAGGGCCGCCGGATCCCACTGACGCTCGAGTGTGCCGCGCTTGACCCAGCCGATCCCGTGCTCGCCCGAAACCGAGCCTTCGAGCTGCGCCGCCAGTGAGAACAGCTCCTGGGCTGCCTCCTCGGCGCGAAGGAGCTCCTGCCGATCGCTTGGATCGATCATGAACGTCGAGTGGAGGTTGCCGTCGCCCGCGTGGCCCCAGCTGCACGCCGGCAGGCGGTGGCGGTGGCCGATCTCCAGCGTGCTCTCGATGGCCTCGCAAAGCCGATCCACCGGGACGACGATGTCCTCGCTGACCTTCCCTCCGCGCTGGGCCGTGACAGCCAGTGACGTCCCCTCCCGCCAACGCCACAGCTGCCCGATCTCCCGTTGACCTCTCGGCGCATGCGCCGACGCGGCCCGCTCACCGAGCACCTCGAGCAGCTCGCCCCGTAGCCGGGCAGCCTCATCGTTGGTCCCGTCGGCGTCGGCGATCAGCATGAACTGCGCTTCGTGGGGTACGGAAGCGGGGAACGCTTCCCTGCTCGCCGCCAGCGCACCGCCGTCCAGATACTCGAGCGCGGCCGGGACCAGGCCATTTGCGAGCACAGCCTCCAGCGCTGCACAGCCAGCCTGTGTACTGGTATAGAACGCGACCACAGGCAGCGACGTCTCCGGCGCCGGGATCAGCTTCAGCCAGGCGGCGGTGACGATCCCGAGCGTACCTTCGGAGCCGACCAGCAAGGAGCGCAGGTCGTAGCCGGCCACGTCCTTGCGCAGCGGCCCACCGAACGTGACCTTCTCGCCAGGGGCGAGGGCCACCTCGAGGCCGGTCACCCAGGCGCCTGTCACCCCGTACTTGAATGCGTGCGGCCCACCTGCGTTGGTGGCGATGTTGCCGCCGACCTGCGACTGCTCGGCGGCGCCGGGGTCGGGCGGGAACAGCAGACCGTTCTCGCGCGCCCGGCGCCGGAGGTCGGCGGTGCTGACACCCGCCTCGACGCACGCGCGCCATAGCCCAGGGTCGAGCTGCCGGACTCCTCGCAGCCGCTCGAGGCTCACAACCACGCCACCCTCGAGCGGAACCGCGCCGCCGGCGAAACCAGTCCCTCCGCCCCTGGGAATGATCGCCACGTCGTGCTCGTAGCACCACCTGAGGACCCTGGCCACCGAGTGGGCATCGGGGGGAAGAACGACCGCGTCCGCTCGGCCTCGCAGGTTGCGGCTCTCGGTCGCGTCCGCCAGGTAGGAACGTGTATTTCCCGGCAGCACCGCCTCGGGCCCGAGGACCGCGGCCAGCTCGCGCTCGATCGAGACAGAGGCAGCCGCCATCAGCCCGGCGATCGCCAGCCGTGGTCACCGGCGAGCGGCTCGGCCACGGGCCGACGCCTCCGCGGGCGTTCCGTTTTGATCGGCGAGGTCGGGAGCTTCTGGACGCCGATTACGTGCGGAGTTCCCGGTAATGATCGCCTGGAGCTGCTGGTGGGCGATCAGGCCCGGGGTGGCGGCCAGCAGGAAGTTGAAGATGCGATAGGCGACGACCGCGGCGAGCGCCGGCGCAAGCGGCTGCCGTACCCAGTAGAGCGAGTAGGTCATCAGCACCTCGGTGACGCCGGCCCCTCCGAGCGGGAGCGAGCGCCGCGTGGCCGCGTATCCCGTGGCGTACGCGATGATCACCTTTCCTAGCCCGGGGTCCAGACCGAACGTGCGCAGGCCGCCGTAGAAGGCGGCCATGTCGGCAGCCCAGTACAGGGCGGTGCCCAACCAGGCGCCCCAGTAGCGGCGGGGACTGCGGGCCATGGTCTGAAGCACCCCAACGCCCTCCAGGGCATGCGTCAGCCATATCCAGCCGCGACCGGGCATCGCCGATATTCGCGCCACGCGGGCGGGTGCGCTCGCCCACACAGCCAGTCCCAGGCCGATGGGGACCCCGATCGCCCAGGGCCACACCAGCGATGGCATTATGTTTGCGTTCGTCGCCAGCAGGACGATCGCGGCGACGCACGCGATCGGAGCCAACACGGACCACTCGAGCGTTCCCAAGGCGAGCACGCGGACGCGAGCGCTGTACTCGTCCTCGTGCAGCGCGTGCAGCGCCTGGCGGTCGACGCCGAACCCACCGCCGACCGAAAAGGGGCCAAACCCGGCGATGACCACTCTGGCCACCAGCGGCAGGGCGAGCGGGGCATGTCCATGGACCCGGGCGACAGAGCGGTAGGCGAGCATGTAGGAGGGGTAGGCGAGGAGCTCGGCGCCCGCGATCAGAGCGATCCATCCCGGATGAACGTCATCGAAGGCCCTACCGACCTTGTCCACGCCGGTGACTTTGGCCAGCGCCAGGACCGCGACCGCGGCGAGCCCGGCGGCTACCGCCGACAGCACGATTGGTCTGATGCGCAGTCCGACCCGCACCCGCCCGACGATACTGGCCGACGTAAGGCGCAGTTAGGCTTTGGGCGGGCGTGAAGGTCTGCACAGCCATCGGTCTTGCATTGGCGGTTGCGTCGACCATCCTCACCATTGGCGCTGGCGCCGCTGGCGGTGGTTCAGAGCATCGGCGCAGGGGGGATCGGTGTGCTGGCCTACCTCTCGGCGCGGGTCAGCGGCCGCCGGCTCGGCGCCGCAGGGCTGAGCGGCGTCAGCCTGTCGATCGTCGGGCTGTTGGCGCTCGCGATCTCGTTGGGCAAGGGCAACGGCGCGGGAGGCGAGGGCACGACGGCCGGAATCCTGGCGTGGATCGGCGGGACCGCTCTGGTTGCGCTCGCCGTGCTGTTGATCGGCCGGCGGACGGGATTGGTCGCGGCCTCGATGGGTATCGCCGGCGGGCTGATGTTTTCAATCGGTGACTTCTCGACCAAGCTGGCGACCCAGGGTGGCACCCACTTCGCCTTCGTCGTCACGCTCGTCATTGGCTACACCCTCGGTACGTCGCTGCTCCAGCTCGGGTACCAGCGGGGCAACGCGCTGACGGTCGCGGGTCTGGCCACGCTGCTGACCAATGCGTTGCCGATCCTCGCCGGAACGGTGGTGCTGGCCGAACCGGTTCCGCCCGGCGCCTTCGGCGCTTTGCGGGTCCTCGCGTTCGTGGCAGTGAGCGCAGGCGCCGTCCTCCTGGCGTCGCCGGAGCATCGAGTCCCGGAGCCGGCGACGGGCACGTGACTGCTGCCCTCACTGGGGCCTGCGCTCAGCCCTGGGCGAGAACCGTGGGCCGACTGGTGCCGCTTCGCAACAGGTCGAGCTCGTAGGTCTGGCCGATGAGGTCGACGCCGAAACTGTGGTGGGGCTCTTCCCGCACCAGTTCGAACCCGCGCGAGATGTAGAGGAGCCGGGCGGCCCGCAGCGGATGGTTGGTCCACAGGATCATGCGTGTGTAACCCGCCCGCCGCGCAAAGGCGACACACTCGTCGAGAAGACGCGCGCCGAGACCGCGGCCTCGCGCCGTGGGGTCCACGAGCAATAGACGAAGCTGCGCTCGCGTCTCGTCCGCCGCCACGCAGAACACGCATCCGACGCGCTTTGAGTCCAGCTCCGCGATCCATGCCGCCTCCCGGTCGGAGTTATGGCCGGTTGCGTAGTCAG
>VAWT01000469.1 GCA_005883415.1 Actinomycetota bacterium
GGCCCATCGTCGGCGGATCGGCCTGGGCGTCTAACCCGGTGATCCGGATCTCCGTGGCCTCGGGTCCGCGGATCACGAGCCGCGTCTTGCCTGTCGGGTCGCCCGGGTGAAGCAGCTCTCGCACCACTTCGGCGTCCGCGACCGACTCGAGCGCGCTGTGATCGCCATCCACGGCTTGGGCCCAGGCCCCCACCGCCCGTCGGGCGGCGATCTCGAGCACGTCCGGCGCGAACCGGCCGTCGGCAAGGCTCAGGTCGTTGGCGGCCGACCGAGCGTCGCCTTGGAAGTTGAGGTCAGCCACCTCCGCGATCCGGGTTCCCTCCGGAACAGCCTCGGCGGTTGCGCCCTCAACCATCGCCTGGTCGCGCATCGTCTTCTCATCGGAGTCCGGCGTGACCACGAGCTCGTCCTTCAGCTCGTGCGCACCTTCCTTGACCTGCTCGATAGACACCACGATCCACTGGCCCTCGCCATCCGCCCCCCGATCTCTGCGCTTTGCCAGCGTCCAGAACTCGAACATGCGACTGGTCTCTGATGAGCTGTCCTTGCGCTTGATCCGTCCCCCGTTGGAATCCACGATGTAGTCCCGCAGCGTGGCCTCGATCGCCACCACTACGCGGTCCTCGCGATCGTCGGCGACGTTGTGCAGACCGACGTACTTCACCTTCGGCTGCCCTATCGGTTGCACCCGGTTGCGCCACTGCATGTGGTCGAAGTGATCTAGCCTCCTCTTCCACTCCGTCCACAGCTCGGGCCCGACCAGCTGCTGTAGGCGACCGCGATCGTTGGCGTCCCAGGCATCCTGGATGTCGAAGAACAGCTCGGCCGCCTCCTCGTGGACCGTGTCGCTGGCGAAGGCGGCATCGTCCTCGGCCGCCACGGCCGCCGCAGGCTCGACCCTGTGCTCGCGCCTGGAGACTTCACGTTCCCTGCGCAGAACGGTCATGCGCCTGGAGATGTACACCCCGAACACGATGATGAGCACGACCGCCGCGAGCCAGGGCGCAGGGCGCCACCAGCAGCGCAGCGAGCATGGCCGCCCCAACCGTGATGAGCGCATATCGCCCGCGATTACGATCCGTCACAGCGCTGCCCCTGTTCAAACCCGTTCACCCCGCCTTTCCCGGCGACGTCCGAACGCCCAGCTGCGCTCGGCCCCACGAAGCCTACCGGAGGCGCGCGGTCAGACGGGAGTCGCCGCAGGCGGGGAGACCGCCGCTTCGAGCCTGCTCAGGCTTACGAGTCGCTGACGCCGTCCCAGCGCCTCGGACACACAGAAGGCCGCCCGACGCCGGAAGCACTTCAACTGGCCCGCGAGCCGTCCGGTCTCCTTGATCAGCGACGTCATCTGTACGCCCTCAAGGCCGCAGGGCACGACCCAGCCGAACGGCTGCAGGTCGTTCTCGACGTTGACGGCGAACCCGTGCGTCGTGACCCCTCGCGCGACGTGGACGCCGATCGAGGCGATCTTGCGGTCCTCCACCCACACTCCGGTGAAATCCGGCCCCTCCTCTGGCCGGGTGCGGCCGCGAATTCCCTCCTCGCTCAGCGCCTGTACCAACGCCTGCTCCAGGAGCCGGACGTAGGCGACGACATCATCGACACGGACGATCGGGTAGCCGACGAGCTGGCCCGGCCCGTGATAGGTGACCTGGCCGCCGCGGTCGGTCTGGCGCACCCGCTCCTGGAGCACCAGCCCGTCCCGGTACTCGATGGTGCCGAGATGGCAGACCCAGAGCTCGGGAAGATCGCGCCGGGGCGGGCGCCCGTTCGACGCACTCGTCTCAGGCACCGGTCCACCCCTCGAGGTGACGCTTGACCGTGGCCAGGAACTGCGCAGCCAGGGCACCGTCGAGAGCGCGGTGGTCCCAGCTCAGCCCCAGGATCGTCGTGGGGCGGATGGCGATCGAATCGTTTCCGTCCCCATCGGTCACAACCACAGGGTGCTTTACCACGGCCTCGAGATCGAGGATCGCGACCTGCGGTTGGTTGATGATCGGGGTGGCCATGATCGACCCGTACTGGCCGGGGTTGGTGATCGTGAATGTGGCGCCGCGGACCTCGTCGGGAGCGAGCTCGCGTGCGCGCGCCCGCCTGGAGAGATCCTTAATTCGGGTTGCGAGGCCCTCAACGGACCGCTCATGCGCGGCTCGAACCACCGGCACGATCAGTCCATCCTCGCCCAGGGACACCGCGATGCCCAAGTCCACGTGCTCGTGGCGGGTGTAGCGCTCGCCCTCGAGCCAGGCATTCAGCGCCGGGTGCTCGCGCAGTGTGGCCACCGTCGCCCGCGCTACGAACGGCAGCGCGGTCAGCCCGAGCTGCGCACGGGCGGCCTCGATCCGGCCCATGTCGACCTCGATCCATGTGGTGCAGTGAGCCGCGGTCTCGAGAGAGCGCTTCATGTGCTCGCCGATCTGGCGGCGGATGCGAGGAAGCCGTGCGGCAGGTTCGGCGGCAGCCGGCTCTGGCCG
>VAWT01000215.1 GCA_005883415.1 Actinomycetota bacterium
GCCCGATCCCGCCTGCGGATAGCGAGATCTACACCAGCTACGGCTATCCGCACAACGCGAAAGTGGGCATCAACGGGCTCGAGCGCGTCTTCGAGACCCAGCTGGCCGGAACGCCAGGCGGAACCCTGTTTGCAGGTAGCCGTGTGCTGGCGCGCTCCACGCCCGTGCCCGGCACCTCGGCCACGAGCACTATCGACCCCCGGATCGAGTCGGCCGCCACGGCCGCGATGGGCTCCAGCCTGGCCGGTGTGGTGGCGATGGACCCGCGCAACGGCCAGCTGCTTGCGCTTTCGGGGATCGCCTTCTCCGCCCCTCAGCCGCCGGGGTCGACGATGAAGATAATCACCGCCACCGGGGCGCTCGAGGCGGGCATCGTGACCCTCCAGAGCACGTTCCCGATCCAGACCTCCTCGAGCATCGACGGTTACACCCTCCAGAACGCCGGCGGCGAGGCGTGCGGCGGCACGTTCCTGAACGCCTTCGCGGTCTCATGCAACTCGGTATTCGCCCCGCTCGGCGCCAAGCTGGGAGCGGCGCGGCTGGTCAATGTCGCCGAGCGATTCGGGTTCAACCAGCCGCCGCAGTTCCCGGGCGAGGCCGAGAGCGTGATCCCGCCCGCGAACCAGATGACCAGCAACCTCGCCGTCGGCTCCTCGGCCATCGGCCAGGGCAAGGTGCTCTCGACGCCGCTGGAGATGGCGGAGGCAGGCGCCACGATCGGGATGGGCGGCCGGCGGCCGATCCCGACGTTGTCAGTGCACGACAGCCCGCGGTTTGCCCCGGTGACGAATCAGAACGTCGCCTCCGAGGTACAGCGGATGATGGTGGCGGTCGTTCAGTCAGGCACCGGGACAGCCGCCCAGATCCCGGGCGTACAGGTGGCGGGCAAGACCGGAACCGCTGAGCTGCGCAACACTGCAGCTCCCGGGGCCAGCTCAGCTGCCAACACCGACGCCTGGTTCGTCGGCTACGCGCCGGTCGGCGCTCCCCGGATCGTGGTGGCTGCGCTCTTCCCGAACCAGGGGGCGGGCGGCGCCACGGCTGCGCCGGCGGTCCACGATGTGCTCGTGGCTGCCCTGGCCCAGCACTACTAGACGCGCGCGCGTCTAGAGGTCGAGCGAGATCGTGGCCCACACCTTGCCGGTGTTGCCGCGAATCTCGAGCGTTAGAGGGCGGTTTGAGTACACGCTGGTGTTGAACTTGAACAACAGCAGCTGGCCCTGGGTTGGGCCGAAGCCCGCGGTCGTGTCGGGGTTCGGCTGAATCGCTCCAGGCTTGAGTGTCTGCGACGTCCACACATACGGGTTGCTGTAGACGACCGGGTGGTAGACGTTTCCCTGCGTATCGACGACGTCGAAGGCGGCTGTCGTCTGCTGGGGCTGCTTGGTCCTGTTCTTGGCCCAGAGGAACACGCCGAACCACAACTGATCCGGGGCCAGCTTCGCGTCGCGCTTGGGTAGGCCGGCGAGGTAGCCGGAGTCCTCTGAGCCGTACTGGTTGAGCGCGCGGGAGACCTGGAGCTGATAGGTCATCGGCCCGGCCACGACGTAGGTGCCGTTGTTGTTGGCGTCGGCGGTGTTGGGGTGATGCACGCCGCAGGCAGCGACCAGAACGCTTAAAGGAACGAGGATCGCGGCTGTCAGGACCCTGCGCACAGCGCGGCAGTCTACTTAGCGGCCTGCCACCGTTGCCCGCTTGCCCCGGTCCCGGTTTTCCTCCAGGATCGAGCGTAGACGGCGCATTGCCCGCGACGCCTGGCGCTTGCTCCAGGTCCGCCCCCCGAGGGCCTCCATCAGGCGGTCTGAGGGCATCACCGGGACCGTCTCCAGCGTGTACTCGACCTTGGTCGTGCCGCTCGGCGCGGGCGACAGCGTGTACGTGCCGAGCATCCGAATCCGGTTGTACTTGCCACCGCGACCGTGCTCGACGATCTTGTACGGCGGCTGCACGTCGGCGAAGGTCATGTCCGCCCACGAGAACCGCGCCAGCGGCGCCTTGACCCTGAACCGCGCTCCGGCTCCCCTGCCGTAGGGGTCTTCACGCGTCAAATGCCAGTCGACCAGGTAATGGTCGGTGAACTCGGCGTGGTTGGCGATGTCAGCCAGGTACTCGAACACCTCCTCGCGGGGGCGCGAGATCGTCGTCGAGACGGTGATGGGGTCCACGGGGGGATCCTATTTTTTCTGGGGTCGCGCATGCGCGACCCCGCCGGTCCGATCATGATCGGACCGGGGCCGGCGCACATGTGCGCCGGCCAACCTATTTAGGCAGCTGCGCGCTGATCGATGATCCTGATCGTGTGCCCGAACGCCGGGCCGTGGACCAGGCGCACCGTCACAGGGGGCTTGCGCTCGCGCTCTCGACAGAGATCGCAGACGATCCTGTCGCCGTCGTAGACGTGGACGTACTCGCCCACCAAAAGCGTCCGCCGGCAGCGCCCGCAGCGCTCCTCGGCCGCCGCCAGATCGTCCAGGCCGCGGCGCAGAAGAGCCATCTCCAGGTCCGGCATTTCGCGAATCGAGGCATCCATGCGAGTGGTTTTCGCGCTTGCAGGGCTTCTTTCCTTCCGGACCCGATTTTTAAGCTCTCTTTGACGAACAGGTTATGATCGTGTTTCGGGGTTGTCCGTCTCTCGCACAACGCGCTTCCACCTACCCCCGTCTATGACGGACCTCCCCGTTTGGCCAAAGGAGATCGCCCCATGAGAGCTTGGAC
>VAWT01000216.1 GCA_005883415.1 Actinomycetota bacterium
GAGAAGTTCGCCGAGCAGGTGCAAATCGTACGCGAGGAGCTCTCAAGGCAGGGTCGCGATCCAGCTTCGTTTGAGATCGCCAAGCGCGTCTACATCCACGTCGACGACGATCAAGAGCGGGCGGACGAGCAGATCGACGCAGCGCTTGCGCATCACTATGGCCGCGGTGGCCTGGGGCCGGTCGCAGTCTCCGGCCCGCCGGCCGCCTGCGTGGTCGGGCTGCGCCAGGTCGCGACCGCCGGGGCGGAATTGATCCAACTCAACCCGATGGTCGACGAGGCAGCGCAGCTCGAACGGCTCGCCGCGGAGGTCATCCCCCAGGTGTCCTGAGCCCGACCGAGTAACATCCTCGGTCCGGCGGATCGCCTACTCGGTCAGGGCGCCAGATGCCCAGCCGGGCCACGCGCCGGCCTTGTGCCGGCGGCCAGTCCCGGTGGCCGGGAGTGTCTCGCCACCCAGGCAGACACAAAAGTCCTGGGACGTAAGTAGTTAGGGGCGATCTATGACCGGGCGGCCAGGGGCGGGCCTGAAATGGGCCCGCCCGGTCGCAGCTCCACGCTACGGCAGCTAAGCCGCTCAGGCCGTAGCCGGCGGCGCAGCCTCGGGAAGTGCGCGAACTCGGTCGAACGCCTTGGGATCTCCCTCGTGCCGAACCCCGGCGGCCTCTGCGTCGGCTAGCTCGATCCAGCCGATCAGGAAGCCGGCTATCGGCTTTGGCGGTCCAGCGAGCACGGCGTCTGGGTGATCGGCTGAGCCGAATCGAGCTCTCACGGCTCCGTCGTGCGTCTCGAGCGTGACGGGCTGATCGCCGGTACGTAGCTCGATCATCAGCGGGGGGCCGTCGGGATCGTGGTCGCTGAGCATCGACTCGAGCGCAAATCCGATCCAGTGGCTGCGCACGGCATCGTTCGGAAGCTGCTGGGCCATCAGCGGCATCCCCCAGAGGACGAGGCGTTCAATAACTGGCCGCAGCTCCTCGCCGCGGGGCGTGAGCCGAAAGAGCGTCGTCGCCACCGGCGGTGGCGCTTGCACGCGGGCGACTAATCCCTCCTCCTCCAGTTCGCGGAGGCGCTCGGCGAGCAGGTTCGTGGCGATCCCGGGAAGACCGTCGCGCAGGTCGGTGTACCGAGCGGGTCCTCGCAGCAGGAGCTCCCGAACGATCAGCAGCGTCCACCGATTGCCGACCACGTCGAGCGACTTGGCCACCGCGCAGTACTCGCCATACGAGCGCATGGGATGAGTGTAGCGGTTCTCACACTAGTTGTTCAAGTAGATACTTGATTTTCTTGTCTTTACGCTTTATAACTACGTGTGCCGTTCGGATTTGTCCGTCTCCCCCGAGGAGGAACCGCGATGCGCCGCAAGCCTCTCATCCTCGTGTCACTGCTACTGGCAGCGTTCGCGATCAACGTCGACACGACCATCGTCAACCTCGCGCTGCCGAGCCTGGTCCGCCAACTCCACGCCTCGGACTCGCAGCTGCAATGGGTGGTTGATGCCTACAACCTCATGTTCGCGGCGGCCCTGTTGGCGGCCGGCAGCCTCAGCGATCGGTTCGGGCGCAAGGGCATGCTGCTGGCGGGCCTGGCGGTCTTCGGGTTGGCGAGCGCTGCCGGCGGACTGACGTCCAGCGCAGGCCAGCTGATCGCGGCCCGGGTCGTGATGGGTCTCGGCGCGGCGATGGTGTTCCCGTCCACGTTGTCTCTGATCTCGAACGTGTTCACCGAGCGAGGCGAGCGGGCCAGGGCGATCGGGCTATGGGGGGCGATCACGGGCGCGGCCATCGCGCTGGGCCCGATCGTCGGAGGATGGCTGCTCCAAGCGTTCGACTGGACCAGCATCTTCTTTGCGATGGCGCCGGTCGCCGCGGTGGGGATCGCACTGGTGGCCCGGTACGTGCCGACCTCGCGCGATCCGCTTGCACCGCCAACCGATCGCGGCGGGTTCGTGCTCTCGACGGCGGCAATCGCGTTGTCGGTCTACACGATCATCGAGGCGCCGGGTCACGGATGGGGGAGTGCCCGCACCCTCGGTGGGTTCGCGCTCACGGCTCTGGCGCTCTCGGCATTCGTGGTTTGGGAGCGCAGGTCGGACGCGCCCATGCTCGACCTGTCGCTGTTCCGCAACCTCCGGTTCACCGCGGCAAGCGGCTCCGTCACGGTGGCGTTCTTCTCGCTATCGGGATTCATCTTCCTGATCACTCAGTACTTCCAGTTTCTGAAGACCTACAGTCCTCTCTCGACCGGGGTGCGTTTGCTCCCGGTCGCGACATTCGTGGCGCTCTCCTCGGTACTCGGCACGAAGCTCGCCGTGCGATTCGGGACGAAGCTGGTCGTCGCGCTCGGTCTGCTGGCGATGGCGGCGTTCTTTGGGTGGGTGTCCACCGCTTCCGTCACGACCAGCTACGGCACGATCGCAGCGCAGATGGTCCTGGCCGGCACGGGCATGGGGCTCACCGCCGCGCCGGCGACGGAGGCAATCATGGGCGTGGTGCCGAGGGCCAAGGCCGGCGTCGGCTCCGCCGTCAACGACGCGACCAGGCTGCTCGGGGGAACGCTGGGAGTCGCCGTGATCGGAAGCGTGTTCGCGTCGCTGTACGCGAGCCGCCTGACTGCCGCGCTTCCCGCTGGCTTGCCGGCGGCCGCGGTACGCGCTGCTCACGGGTCTGTGGGCGGAGCATTCGCCGTGGCCGGTGGCCTACTGCACGGGGGTCATCCGGCGCTGGCGGCGACCGTTCACAACGCGGCGTCCAGCGCGTTCTTTCACGGCTTCAGCGCCGCCAACCTCGTTGCCGCCGGCGCCGCGGCGGCGGGAGCGGTGATGGCTCTGTGGCTGCTGCCGGCCCAGCCCACCGCCCACGGCGAGAAGACGGCGGAGCCGCATGCACTGGGCTCGCCCGCCGCGGCCGCCGCGACCAACTGACCAACACCAACCCTCCAACCAACAAGGAGAAGCCATGAGCACCATCAGCGAGCGCTACTCACTCCCGGCACGGACCAAGGCCCGGCGCCTGCGGATCCGCGAAGCCCACCCGGGTCCCCGCCGCCGCCCGGCGGGGCGCTCCGGCGTCATCCCCGCGATGGGCCCGGCCAACCGCGCCCCCGGCGTCTCGATCATGGGCGCTGCCGGGCGCAGCGTGGACGTGATGGGTGGGACTGACGCGGGGCCGCGCGTGAGCGTCATGGGCGGCGCCGATCAAGGCCTGCGCCTCGACGTGTTCGGCGCCAGCGACCTCACATTCGTCGACTCGCTGTTCACGAGCGCCCGCACCTTCAGGGGCTAGGCGCTCAGCGGCAGCACACCGGCCTCGAGCTCGAGCAGGAAGCGCTTGCGCTCGAGGCCACCGCCGTATCCAGTGAGACTCCCGTCGGCTCCGATCACCCGGTGGCAGGGGACGATCACCGCGACGGGGTTGCGGCCGTTGGCCAGGCCCACAGCGCGTGCCGCACTGGGGGCACCGATCCGCGTGGCGATCTCGCCGTAGCTGGCCGTCTCTCCGTAAAATACTGATCGAGCTGGTCGCGGACGTCGGCGAACGCGTCTGGGTCGTGCCTCCAAGTCGGCTCGATGCGGAAGGGCGACATCCAGAGCGACCTCAGCCCCTGCTCGCTTCCGGCGATCAGTAGCTCGCCGATCGGACTGTCAATCGTGGTGTATCTCATGCCTCTACAACGAGGTGTCGGCGGCGGGCGTGAGGTCGGAATCGAGTCCCATCGCCTCGGCCACCAACTCGTACGAGCGGCGGCGCGCGTCGTGGTCGTAGGTGATCGTGACGACGATCAGCTCGTCGGTGCCATATTCCGACGCGACCCGCTCGAGCCCGGCTCTGACCGTCTCCGGGGAGCCGACGACTCCCCGCCGGCCGGGCGCCATCCCGGTGACCGGCTTTCCCTCGGAGGCCAGGAAGGCCAGTGCCTTCTCGGGCGGCGGCACTGGAATCAGCTGCCCTCGGCGCAGCAGCGTCAGCGTCATCCGGCTACTCGATGCCAGTCGGGCTGCCTCCTCGTCGGTGTCGGCGCACAGCACCCATACCCCGATCGCTGTCAACGGCTCCGCCAGGTCGCGCGCGGCGGTGAACCTGCCGCGATACTCCTCCGCGATCCCGCCGCCGCCGGGGTTGATGAAGTCCGCGAACGCGTACGGCAGGCCGACCTGGGCCGCCCAGATCGCGCTCTGGGGCGAGGATCCGAGCAGCCACGGGACGGGAAGCTCCGGGCTGCCCGGGAGCATCTTCGCCAACCGGGCGAACGGGTGATCCTCGGGCAGGCTGTCGTCGAGGTAAGCCAGCAGCTCGGCCAGCTGCTGGGGAAAATCGTCGGGGGCGGCGGTCCGCCGGTCGCGTTGCAAC
>VAWT01000055.1 GCA_005883415.1 Actinomycetota bacterium
CATAGGCGCTCACGTGCTGACTGCGGGCGTAGCGCATATCGACTGTCGCGAACTGCCGCTTGAAATCCGTCAGCTGATCGGCGATGAGCGCGGAAATCCTGACCGGCTCGATCAGCTGGTAGGTATCTGGGAACAGGAAGCCCTCGAGGGAATTCGTTCCACGGGGCGCTCCGTAGGCAGTCGGGTTTAGCAGCGGCGAGGCGCGGGTGGCCGCGTAGTAGCTGCCACTCACTTCCTGCGCTCGCAAGAGCGCATCGATCTGGTGGCGGGTGCGGCCGGGGGTGATCGTGATCCCGGTGGTGGGCGCCGCGGGCGGGGCCTTGGTCAGGATCGAGAGCACGCTCCCGTAGCTCATGTCTTTTTTGAGGTGATAGGTGCCCGAGCGGAGGTCGCTTCGGTCTCCGCTGAGCGTCGCCCGCAGCTGGAAGAAGAAGCTCGAGCTGATGACGCCGTCGCGCTCGAGCAGATCGCCGACCTTGCTCACACTGGAGTGCGGCGCGACCACCACCGTGACGCTCCCTTGGCCGTCGCCGGCGAACGGCTGGAAGAGCTCGACGAGGAACCAGACCAGCACCAAGGCCAGCACCAGGGCGATCACGGCCAGGACCCGGCGGCGGCGAGAATGGGTGGGCGGGAGCCCGTCGGTCTGGGCCCGCGAGGGTGGACGGGGCGGACGCGGCGTGCGAAGCGCGGTGCGGTTCGGGCGCCCGGCTCCCGGGTCAGGACGAGCCAGCCTCGGGCCATTGGCACGAACCACTCTCGGCGGTTTGGGGGCTGGGGCGGGTTCCGGCCGGGCGGTGCCATCGCGCTGGCGCTCGCGCTCTCGGCGCGCCGCCTCCCGCTCCTCCTCAGTTCGCTCGCGTGGGTCAGCCATCGGTCTCCGAACGTCCCTCCGCGGCCAGCCAGCTCTCGAGCAGTACCGCCGCCGCGCGGGAATCCTCGCTCTCCCTGCCTCCCAGGCGCGAGGCAAGCCGCGTCGTCAACCGTTCGTCATAGAGCTCAACCGGCACCGGCATCACTTGTTCCAACTTGTGCGCGAAGGCGCGCGTTTCGGCGGTCTGCCGGGAGTCCCCGCCCGAGAGCGACAGGGGTAGACCGACGACCACTCTCGCGACTCCCCGGGAAGCTACCAGCGCGCGCAGCTTTTGTAGTCCGCGGTTGGTCGCCGGCTGAGATACTGCCTCGAGCGGCGTCGCCAGCACGCCGGTGGGATCGCTGATCGCGCAGCCGCAGCGCGCGCTCCCGTAGTCGAGCGCCAGCACACGCATCGTCAGTGAGCGAGCGCCGTCTCGATCGCTTCCCGGGCCGCGTCCAGTGCCGCCGGCAGCTTGCCGGGGTGCCGCCCTCCGGCGCGTGCCAGCGTGTCGCGCCCGCCGCCGCCCCCTCCGACGGCTTCCGCCGCGAGCTTCACGATTTCCCCCGCGCGCACGCCGCGACTGACCAACGAGGGAGCGACGCTGGCCACCAGGTCAACCCGGTTCTCGCCCGGGCTCCCGAGCACGATCACAGCGTCTCCGAGCTTGGCCTTCAGCCTGTCGGCGAGAGAGAGGAGCGCCTTGCCGTCCACGGCCTCCACCGAGGCGACCAGTACCCGCGCCCCGTCCACGTCTAGGGCACCAGAAAGAAGTGCATCAAGGTTGGGCCCAGATCTGTCGGCAGGGCGGCCCGCGCCCCGCTCCAGTTCGCGCACGCGCGAGCGCAGCTCCGAGACCAGGGCGGGCACCCGCTCGGCCGGCGCGCGAAACTCTTCAGCCGCCAGGGCCAGCGTGCGGTCGTGCTCGCGCAGCAGCTCGACGGCCGCCGGCCCGGTGAGGGCCTCGATGCGCCGCACGTTCGAAGCGCTGGAGGTCTCGCTCATCACTCGGAACACCCCGACCTCGGCCGTGGAGCGGACATGCGTTCCTCCGCACAGCTCGCGGGAGAACGATCCATCTCCGACCTCGACCATCCGCACCACGTCGCCGTACTTCTCTCCGAACAGGGCCATGGCCCCCAGCCGCCTGGCCTCGGTCAGCGTGGTCGTCAGCGCGCGCACCGGCTGGTCCTCTAGGATCCAATCGTTCACCTGGTCCTCGATGTCGCGCAACTCCTGCTTCGTCAACGAGCCGGTGTGCGTGAAGTCGAACCGCAGCTTGTCCGGGCCGACGTAGGACCCGGCCTGGCGCACGTGCCTGCCCAGGCGAAGGCGCAGGGCGGCGTGCAGAAGGTGGGTGGCGGTGTGGTTGCACTCCGTGGCGTGGCGCGCGGCCCGGTCGACGCGCGCCCGCACCCGCTCACCCGGCTTCAGCATCCCCCGCTCCGGCACGAGCGCCACCACCTGGTCTTCTCCCAGCCGCAGCACGTCGGCGACCTGCGCCAGGCAGTCGCCATCGGCGCACTCCACGTAGCCGCAGTCAGCCACCTGGCCACCGCCGGTGGCGTAGAACGGCGACGCCGCCAGCTTGACCAATACGCGCCCGTCCTCAGGCTCCAGGGCGCCGACCGTGGTGTCGGCGTCGGTCCTCTCGTATCCCACAAACTCCGTGTGGAAACCGGCCTGACCGGCCAGCCGCGCCGCTTGCTCGCGCACCGCGTCGGTGCCCGTGCCGCGACCGACGCTGGTCCTGGCCCGTTCCCTCTGCTCGTCCATCAGCTGCTCGAACCCCTCCTCGTCTACTCCGAGGTCGTGCTCGGCAACCAGCTCTAGCGTGAGGTCGATCGGGAACCCATATGTGTCGTGGAGCAGGAACGCGTCGCTGGCAGCGATCCCTTCGGCGCCGGTGTCCTTCGCTCTGGCGATCAGCTCGTCCAGCATCCTCGTGCCCTGCGCGAGCGTCCGCCCGAAGCTCTCCTCCTCGGATCTGAGCCACATGCGGATGCCGTCGCGCTGCTCTGAGAGCTCGGGGTACTCCCCGCCCATCAGCTCTGTCACCACTGCGGCGTAGCGCTCGAGGAAACCGGGCTCGAGCTCCAGCGTATGGCGGCCCTGAAGGATGGCGCGGCGGATGATCCGCCGGAGCACGTAGGCCCGATCCTCGTTGGAGGGCACGACGCCGTCGGCGATCAGGAACGTCATGGCGCGCGAGTGGTCGGCGAGCACCCGCAGGGCGCGGTCACCCTCGTACTCGCTCCCGTAGCGCCGGCCGGAGAGCGCCTCGCCGAGCTCGATCAGCGGCGAGAACTGATCGGTCTCGAACACCGACGGCTTGTCCTGGAGGACGGCGGCGAGGCGGTTCAGGCCGAGGCCGGTGTCGATGTTGTTCGCCGGCAGCGGGCCCAGGGATCCGTCTGGGCGCAGGTCGAACTGGGTGAAGA
>VAWT01000056.1 GCA_005883415.1 Actinomycetota bacterium
CCTGCTCGGTGTCCCCCGGCAGGGCCGCGGGGTCGTTCAGCGCAGGCACGAGCAGGTTCGTATGGACGCCAATCAGGCCCTCGGGTGCCTGGCGGCTCATCGCGTCGGCGATGCCGGCGCCCACGTCGCCGCCCTGGGCGACATAGCTGGTATAGCCGAGACGGCGCATCAGCTCGGCCCAGGCCCGTGCGGTCCGGAACAGGTCCCAGCCGACCTCGGCCGGCTCGGCGGAGAAGCCGTAACCGGGCACGGACGGCAGCACGAGGTCGAACGCGTCCTCTGGCTGGCCGCCATGCTCGGTCGGGTCGGTGAGCGGGCCGACGGTGTCGAGCATCTCGATCACCGAGCCGGGCCAGCCGTGGGTCATGACCAGCGGCAGCGCGTTCTCGTGCGCTGAGCGGACGTGGACGAAGTGGACGTCCACGCCGTCGATCTCGGTGACGAACTGCGGCAGCGCGTTCAGCCGCTCCGCGACGCGCCCGAAGTCGTACTCGTTCAGCCAGTAACGACAGAGGGCGTGCAGAGCCGTGAGCTGGACGCCCTGAGAACGGTCTGCAACGAGCTCCTTGCTTGGCCAGCGCGTCGCAGCAATTCGCCGGCGTAGATCGTCGAGCTTCTCGTCGGGAATGTCGATGTGGAAGGGGCGAATCGCGGTGGCGGTTGCTGGGTTGTCAGTCGTCACAGTCATGTTCTGTCTCCTCGTATCTCTGCATCTCGTTGCGGTTTCATCGATCGGACGACGTCGGTGCCCGCCGCGGATGGGCTACGCCGCCGGCCGCTGAGGGTCCGTCGCGCCTCCGGGCGCGAAGAACTCGACGAGCAGTCGGGTGACCTGCTCTGGCTCGTCGTGATGGACCCAGTGCGAGGCGTCGGGCAGGCGCTCGACCCGGTCGAGGTTGGGCACGTCGTCGTGCTCCGGCTCGGCGAGGTCTGAGCCGAGGTAGGAATCGCGTTCCCCCCAGATGACCAGCGTCGGCGCCGAGATCGGGCGAAGCTTTGCTGCGGCTTCCTTCTGGGACTGCCTCACCGAGGCGCGGTAGTAGTTGATCATCCCGGCCGCGGCGCCTGGCTGCGACCACGCCTCGATGTAGCGGTCCATCTCCTCCTGCGTGTAGGGGGGGTTCGCGTCACCCAGGAAGTGCCGGAAGAAGTGCCAGTCTCTGGCGTGCACCACGTCCTCGGGCAGTCCCGGTGTCGCGAAGAAGAAGAAGTACCAGGACTTCCGGAGCTGGCTCGGGCTGTGCAGTCCCTCCGAGAGGCGCCGCGGATGGGCCGCGTTGAGGATGGCAAGTCGGTCGACCACCTCAGGGTGATTCATCGCGGTCGTCCAGGCGATGCTTCCGCCCCAGTCGTGACCGACCAACAGCGCGGACTTGGCACCGCGTTCTTCGATGAGTCCGCGGATGTCGGCGGCGAGGAGATCGACGCCGTAGTTCTTGAAGTCCTCTGGCTTCGATGACAGGTTGTAGCCACGCGTGTCGGGGGCGACCACCCGAAAACCGGCCGCCACGAGCGGCTCGATCTGCAGCCGCCAGCCGTACCAGAACTCCGGGAAGCCGTGAAGCAGAACGATCAACAGCCCATCGCCGGCCTCAACGTAATGGAGCGTCACCCCGTCTCCGACATCGGCGTAGCCCTCGCGGAGCTCGGGCCCGTCGTCCAGCACCGCCGCTGGGGCGTCGGTGCCGGATCCGTCGTCGGTGCGATTGCCGGTCGACTGCTGTTCTTGTGTGCTCATCGTCATCTCCTGAAGTAGTTGTGGCGAGAGAAAGCTCCCGCGCTTCGCGTCGTGTCGCATCCGGGCCTCCCTAGCCAGTGCTCTGGTGATCCTGTCCTTCCGCGCCGGCCGCCCAGAAAGGTGAGGGACCTAGGCGAATCGACCAAAGCCCGCTCGGCGTCGTCGGCGACATCGACCGCCGCCTCCGGGGCCAACGGCCACGACAAGTGCGCAGCCGAGACTGCCGAGCCTGTGCTGCTCAGAATCGTCACGGGCCTCCGGTCCTGGTCGCCCCCTCGGCCGTTCTTTGGCCGAGAACACTTCCGTCTGGTCCTACTCACTTTCCTCTCATTCGAGCGGAAGTCAAGGATCGCGGCCAATTCGCCTCGCGTCGCCTCACGCCGCCTGCCCACAACGCCCGTAACCGCAGGCGCCTAGAGAGAGGGAGAGAGAGATGGTGCTCACACTGCGGCTCCCGCAGCGGCCCGTGCCTCGACGTCCGCTGGGTCTATGGTGCGCCCGCCGAACGCGATCGCGAGTGCGGTACCCACCGCCGCCCAGCCGACGAGCACGAGGATCGGCCCCGCGATCCGGGCGCCATCGAAGTACAGCGCCGACCGCGCCAGATCGACGCTCGCCCCGGGCGGCAGCACGCCGCCGATCGTCCTCCACAGGCCCGGCAGCAGCGGCCGGGCGAACGGCCCGCCCGACGCGGCGTTGCCGAGGATCACGAAGATCAGAATGACGAGCCCGGTACCTGCCGGGCCGGCCGCGGCCTGAATGCCTCCGGTGGCCGCACCGCTGGCGAAGATGGTCAACGCCGCGATCGCGCACAGCGCGACCACGTGGCCCGAGAACACGCCAAAACAGGCACGCAGCATGACCACGCTCAGGACCCCGGCGACGATGCCGAAGCCAGCGAACGCTCCGATCCTCCCTGCCGCCCGCTTCCTGCTGCGGCTGCGTGGGGTCCCGATCAACCCGATCAGCGTCGCGCCAATGTAGCCGCCGAAGACCCACGCGATCACCGCGTAGAACGCCGCCGTGCCATTCGGATCCTTGGGAGGAAGCGGCTTGACGTCGGTGACGCTGACGGCAGGCCGCCGCTGCGCAGCGGCGACGCGGTCAAACGTCCCGTTCCAGCGCGATGGCAGTCGCCGGGTTGCCAGCCGACGCGACAAACAAGCGGTTCGCGGCCACGTCGTATGCGC
>VAWT01000287.1 GCA_005883415.1 Actinomycetota bacterium
CGGCCGCGCTCGTCGCCGCCGTCGAGAAGAATCACCGCCGGCACGGCGTCGGGATCGAATCGCACGGACAGCTCAAGCTCGTTATCCAGCTCCGGGATCGAGGCGAGCTTGAGACGCGCGGCTTGGGCCGCGGTGTCGTCAGCGGGCGACTGCGAGACGATCCGAACCGCCGCCCCCTCCCCACGCGCCCGGTCGAGCACCGGCAACACCTGGTCGCAGACCGGGCAGTCGTGCTTGACCAGCGCCACCAGCTCCACCGGCCGACCATACACCCGCACCGCGAATGGCGGGGGCAGGATTCGAACCTGCGAAGGACTGAGCCAACCGGTTTACAGCCGGTCCCCGTTGACCGCTTGGGTACCCCGCCGGGAGGGCCGAGTCTAGCGGCGACGGGCTGCGCTTCGACGCCGCCACAGCCGCAGCAATCACGTGCATAACGTCCCTTCGGTACAACTGAAACCGCCGCGTCGACTACGACGCGTCCCGCAGCCGCTGTGCCTCGGGCAGCGCCTCCAGCTTCTTCAGCGTGTGGTTCTCGATCTGCCTGATCCGCTCTCGCGTCACGTTGAAGGCCTTGCCGACCTCCTCGAGCGTGTAGGCCCGCTCTCCCACGAGCCCGAACCGCATCTCGATCACCTCGCGCTCGCGCTCTGGTAGCGCGGCCAGGGCACGGCGTAGGTTCTCCCGACGCAGGTGATCAGCGGCCAGCTCGAACGGCGACTCCGCGGTCTGGTCCTCGACGAAGTCCCCCAGCTCCGAGTCCTCCTCCTCGCCGATCGGCTTTTCCAGCGAGATCGGCTGTTGGGCCATGCGCAGGACGTCGCGCACCTCGCGCACCGTCGTCTCGAGCTCCAGCGCTATCTCTTCGGGGCTCGGCTCGCGGCCCAGCTGCTGGACCAGCTGGCGTTCGACATGGACGACCTTGTTGAGCTTCTCCACCATGTGCACCGGGATCCGGATCGTCCGGCCCTTGTCGGCGATCGCACGCGTCACCGCCTGTCGGATCCACCAAGTCGCGTACGTCGAGAACTTGTAGCCCCGGCGATAGTCGAACTTCTCGACGGCCCTGATCAGACCCATTGACCCCTCCTGGATCAGATCCAGGAACGTCAGCCCCCGCCCGAGGTATGACTTGGCAATCGAGACGACGAGCCGCAGGTTGGCCTCGATCATCTGCTGCTTGGCGCCCATATCGCCTCGCTCGATCCTGCGAGCGAGCAGTACCTCCTGCTCCGCGGTGAGGAGGTCGACCCGACCGATCGACCGGAGATACAGCCGCAGCGAGTCAAGCGATGGCTCGATCGTCAGGTCGACCTCGACCTTCTTACGCTGGTCGGCGCGCGGCTCGGCGGCCTGAGCGGCGGTCGCCTCGACGCTCCCTCCCTCTGACTTAGCCGGGCGTCCGTCGGGCTCGACGACCTCGATCCCCTGGTCGTCGAGATAGGCGTGAAGCTCCTGAATCTGCTCCTTGGTCACCTCGGCCTCTTCCAGACACAAGGCGATCTGATCGAACGTCAGATAGCCCCGTTCGTGGCCTTCGGCGATCAGCGGACGCAGCTCGTCGAGCTCTGAGACAGGAGCCTCATCGCCCAGAATGGAACCGATCTCCTTATCGCTCAATGCCCCGGCAGCCCTCTCTGATCAGAGCGACTCCTCAAACTCTCCCACGCACCGGGCAGAGTCATACCACAAAGCTGGCATTTGTCCATTCGGGGGAGAAGCTCCCGCCGGAGTCCGATCGCGCTGGCCGGCCGAATGACGATCTCCTACCCTTTATCGGCGATGGCCGCCGACCACACCCCCACCGTTCAGGTCCTGGACGTCCAATCGCAGCAGCCCACGCTTCAACTGAGCTTGTCGCGCGTCGGCGTGACCGGCGTGGAAAAGGTGATCCGCCTTCGCCAGAACGGATCCGAACAGCTGTTCTCCGCCAGGTTTGAGTGTGTCGTCGATCTGGGCCCGAGCCAGAAGGGCGCGCACATGTCGCGCTTCGAGGAGGTCATCAACGACGCCATCGGTGAGGTCGTCCTAAACGAGACGACGTTCAAGGTGGAGACGCTCGCCGAGCACATTGCCGGGCTCGTGCGCTCTCGCCAAGGCGCCCGGCGGGCCGAGGTCAGCGTGGAGGCCCGGTTTCCCGAGCATAAGCCGGCACCGGTCTCGGGAATCCAGACCCAGGAGCTGTACACGCTGCACGGCGCGGCCGTGGCCTCTGAGGTGGGGACGCGGCGCCTGATCGGCGTTACCGCGCAGGGAATGACCGCCTGTCCGTGCGCCCAGCAGCTGGTGGCGTCCAGTTCGCGTGACCGCTTGCGCGAGGATGGCGATCGTCGAGCACGCGATGTCATCCGAGATCTACGAGCTGATGAAGCGCAGCGACGAGGCCGCCGTGGTGGAGAAAGCGCACCGCAGGCCACGGTTCGTCGAGGACTGCGTGCGAGAGATGGTGCGTGGCGTATTCGAGGCGTTCCCAGGACTGGCCGACGCCGCATTTGTCGAGGCCAGCCAGGTGAACCTGGAGACGATCCACCAGCACAACGTCGTCGCGGAGCGCTTCGGGACGCTCGAAGAGGTGCGGCGCGAGCTCGAGACGGGCGTGCCGCCGGCGACGCACACCACCCGCCGAGCGTGGCTCGACGCGGCGGGAAGCGCGGTTTGATCAGCGCCGGCTAGGCCTTCGCTCGTTGCCGTAGGTCATGATGTCAGCATGCGCGCGAGCGTCCTTGAGCAGGCTCGCCAGCCGTTGGTCTCGAGAACGCTTCCCGATCCGGTCCCACAGAGCGGAGAGGTGCTGCTCAGGGTCAAGGCGTGCGCCGTTTGCCGGACCGACCTACATCTCCGCGATGCCGAAATCGAGGCGGCAAGGCTTCCCGTCGTGCTCGGGCACCAGATCGTGGGCGAGGCTGAGGACGGTAGGCGCCTCGGTGTCCCCTGGCTCGGCTGGACCGATGGTGAGTGCCGCTACTGCCGCACCGGGCGCGAAAATCTCTGTATCAACGCCCGTTTCACGGGACGGGACATCGACGGTGGGTTTGCCGGGCTCACGGTTGCCGACGAGGCCTTCTGCCTACCGCTCCCGGACGGCTTATCCGACGAGCACGTCGCGCCGCTGCTGTGCGGCGGTCTGATCGGTTACCGCGCGCTGCGACTGACCGGCGATGCCCCTCGCTTGGGCATGTACGGATTCGGTTCTTCCGCTCACATCATCTGCCAGGTGGCGGTGTTCCAGGGCCGCGAGGTGTTCGCGTTCACGCGCCCCGGGGACACGGACACGCAGGCGTTCGCAAGATCGCTCGGCGCCACCTGGGCGGGGGGAAGCGATGAAGCTCCGCCCGAGCCGATCGACGCAGCGATCATCTTTGCCTCCGTCGGAGAGCTCGTGCCCCAGGCGCTCAAGCAGCTCGCGCCGGGCGGGACCGTCGTGTGCGCCGGGATCCACATGACCGACATCCCGTCATTCCCGTATGCCGACCTATGGCAAGAGCGATCGATCCGCTCGGTGGCCAACCTGACCCGGGAAGATGGCTACCAGCTGCTCGAGCTGGCGCCGCGCGTCCCGATCAAGACGACTGTGTCGTTGTACGAGCTGGAGCGGGCCGAGGAAGCCCTGTCGGATCTGCGCGCCGGTCGGTTTGAAGGAACCGCGGTCGTGGTCCCTTGAGCCCCGCGATGATCGCCCACGCAGCCCAGGCAGTGACCGCGAACAGTGCCGCTTCCCGGGCCGCGATCGAGGGCGGGTAGACGTTGTTGACGAACCACGCGTCGCTACGCCCCGTGAGCCGCAACAGGCTGAAGGCTGTGACGAAGAACGCAAGGTCGGTGGCGGCGAACGCCACGGCCAAGCGACCGGGGCGCCGGTCAGCGCCAGCAGCGCCATCACCCACAGGCCGTATTGCGGGCTGTACGTCTTGCTGGCGAAGAAGAACCAGGCCACGCAGCCGAGCACCAGCTCCTCGTGTCGCGTTGAAGTGGAAGAAGTAGAACCAGCTGGAGGACACGACCAGACCCCCGTGGACGCCGTGCCTGTAGATGAACGGCGCGTTGAAGGCGACGGTAACCGCGGCAAACGGGATCAGGATCCAGGCCCAGGCACGCGCACGCTCGCGCCAGTCGCGTCCCTCCAGAAGCCGTGCGCAGAGCACGACCGGCAGGACGATGATCGGAAAGAACTTCGTCCAGGTGGCCACGCCGAGCGCTACCGCACCCCACGCGTCCCGCCGGCGATCGAACAGGACAAGCGCCACCACGAGCGACGCGATCGAGACCAGGTCCCAGTTCAGCACGACGTACAGGGCAAGCGCGGGGGACAGCGCGAGCAGCCACGGGTTCGCCCCTTCGAAGCGACGCAGCAACCAGATCGTGAGCAGGCCGAAAGCGCCAAGGACGATGGCGTTGACGGCCAGATACGTGCCCACGCCGGCGCCCACCAGGCTCGTGAGCCAGGCGAACAGCCCTGTGCCGACCGGGTACTCGAACGCGTAGTGCACGTACGGCAGCCGGTGAAGCCACATCCGGTTACGGAAGAACAGCGACGCGATGTCCGTGTAACCGCCCATATGGGCGAACGCCGCGTGGTTGAAGGCGGTCTGGTTTGCGATCCCGTGGTAATCGAACGTCCATCCTCGAAGCCACACGCCGCAGCCCATGACCGCCGCGCCCGCGATGAAGGGGCCGGCGATAAGTAAAAAGCGCCCCTTGCCAGGGGCGCCTAGCCGAGACGGCGGTGCGCCTCTCCGGGCCAGCGGGCCGAGCTTCTCCCGCGCGAGCGTGGCCATAGGTTGGCGGATGGTATCCCCCTGCAGTGTCGTAGGGTTATGAGCATGCAATTGATTCCCATGGTCATTGAGCAGACGGCCCGAGGCGAGCGCGAGTTCGACATCTACAGCCGCCTGCTGAACGAGCGCATCATTTTTCTCGGCACTCCGATCGACGACCAGATCGCGAACCTGATCGTCGCCCAGCTGCTGCACCTCGAGTCCGAGGACCCCGACAAGGACATCTCGATCTACATCAACTGCCCGGGCGGCTCGATCTACTCGGGGCTGGGTTCGAGGGGCAGGCGTCGGACATCGAGATCCATGCCCGGGAGGTCCTAAAGATCCGAGAGCGGATCGACGAGATCTACGCCAAGCACACCGGCCAGGCATTCGAGCAGGTGCACACCGACATGGAGCGCGACCGTTTCTTCAAGGCCGAGCAGGCGGTGGAGTACGGGCTGATCGACCGGGTCATCGACCACCACTGAGCGGGGCCGGGGGCTTACGCCACCGAGTGCTCGATAGCCCCCAGCCCCTCTATCTCGATGCGCACGACATCGGCCGACCGAAGGAACTGGGGCGGGTCCATTCCCATCCCGACCCCGCTCGGCGTGCCGGTCAGGATCAGATCACCGGGCGACAGGGTGCAGGTCTGGGCAATGAAGTCGACCAGGGCTTGGGAGCCGAAGATCATGTCGGCGGTGCTCGAGTCTTGTCGCAGCTCCCCGTTGACCCAGGTGCGCAGGCCGAGCGCGGCAGGGTCGTCTAGCTCGTCCGCGGTCGTTATCCAGGGGCCGTAGGGACAGAACGTGTCGGCTCCCTTGGCGCGCGTCCACTGCGGCTCGCGGCCCTGAAGGTCGCGTCCGGTGACGTCGTCGCCGACGCAATAGCCCCCGATCGCTCCGTCAGCTCCGATCACCACGACGAGCTCGCCCTCGTAGTCGAGCCGCCGGACCACCTCCGGGCAGCGGATCGGGCCTCCGGGTGGAGCCACCGAGCTCGTCACCTTCACGAACACGATCGGTTGCTCGGGAGGCTGGCCTCCGGTCTCTGCGATGTGCTCGGCGTAGTTCAGGCCGATGCCGTAGATCGCGCCCGGTCGCGGGATCGGAGCCAACAGGGTGACGTCCGACAGCGACCAGGAGTCAGGGCCGCGTTCGGGGGGCCCCAGCGCAAGGACCTCGCGCACCGTGGCCTCGTTCTGGAACACGAAGATTCGATCGTCGAGTACCTCACCGGCGAGCGGATAATCCAGCTCCGGGGCCTTGAAGCTTGCGAGCTTCATCGCCCGCACCCTACTGCGAGATCGGGCTCCGTAGCAGAACCCTATGGGGGAAAGGACCGCCGGCGGCTACTGGCTGGCCCCGACCGGGCTATCGACCGCCTCGACGTGGGTCACCGGCAGGCCGAGACCTTTCGTCTTCGAGACGAGGTCGAGCTTCAGCCAGCGCGAGATGCGCTTGGGCAGGGTCGAGATGATGATCTCGTCGTAGTGGCCCAGGTTGACCGCGTCCTGGATCGCAGAGAGTGGCTCAGCGTCACCGAGGGCGCCGGTCACCTCGGTGCCGGCCGCTTCGGAGAGCTTGGGCAGCACCTCACTCAATACCAGCTGCGCATCGTCCTCGCCCGTTTCCTCGGGGTCTACGACCTTGTGCATGCCATGGGGCATCCGGGGCACGACGAGATGGAACTTGGCGGGGTTGCGCTGGGCGCGTTCGCGAACCGCTTCTAGCAATCCGGGGGTCGCTGCCGTCTGGTGCGCGACGACGAGGACAGAGGCCGGCTCGGACATGGACACACCTCCCGGTGTTTTTCTGACCAGGTAGGGTGATTGTTGCGCTCCGGCGCGCCCGGCTCAAGTCAGCTTCGCCGCAAGCCCGCTGGCGTTCATGTGGGCGATGGCCTGGATCGAGATCTGCGGGTTGACTCCGGAGGCCGTCGGGAAGGTCGAGCCGTCGCACACGTAGAGATCGCGCACCTCCCATGTTTGACCGGTCGGGTCGCACACGGAGCTCGCGGGCGTTCCGCCCATCCGGGCGGACCCCATGATGTGAAAGGAGGAGAGCGCGCAATGGCCGGCGCCGTAGCCGGCGGCGTCGGCGGCGGCCATGAACTGATCCCGCGAGCCAGAGCCGGGGTCGTAGGCCACCCATCGGGTGTGCGAGCTGTAGATCCGCTGGGCACCGGCGGCCTCGTGGATCTGAGCGGCACCGTCGATCCCGGTGCGTAGGTGGTCCGAGTCGAACGGTGAGAGCTTGTAGCGCACGACCGGCTCGCCGTCGCGGCCGACTCGGACTTCGCCGCCGTCGCGATCCCGCAACAGCACCCCGAGGGCCGCGGTGCTCGGCAGCGCCTGCATCAGCTCGAAGTGCTGGCGCGCGCCGCGCCATGGAAGAAACGTGAGAACGAGGTGCGGATGGGCCGCGGCGGTCTCGTACTTGAGCCCGTATGCTTTATGCAGGTCGCGATACTGGTCGGAGTACAGCGCCTGCATCACACCCTCCCAGGGCTTCAGCTCCTCGTCGTAGACGCCGAACACCGCGGTCGCCGGGTGCAGGCGGAGGTTCTTGCCGATGTTCTGGTTTCGGAGCCCCGAGCGCCTCAACAGCGCCGGGGTGTGAAGCGAGCCGCATGCGGCGATCACCGCCCGCGAGCGCACTGTTACATGATGGCCCGCTTCGGTCACGGCCGCCACGCCGCGGGCGCCGCCGCCCTCGATCAGCACCCGAGAGACCTTCGTTCCTACGACCAGCCGCGTGCCGGCTTGGTGCGCGTCCGCGAGCCAGGTCTTGACGACCGACTGCTTGGCGCCGACGCGGCAGCCCAGCCCGCAGTAGCCGCACTCCTTGCCCTGGGCGCAGCTCCTGACGTTCCGGGGCATGGCGTCTACGTGCCAGCCGAGCTGGACGCAGCCCTCCTGAAGCTTGCGATCTCGCGCCGAGGGTTCGTTGTGCTCCTGGTTGACCCCGAGGCGCTCGCAGACCGCGTCGAGCGAGGTGGTGTAGAGCTCGGAGTTGAACGCCGGGACCCCAAACGATGCCCACTCGGCCCGGACCTCGTCCGGGGTGCGGAACGACGTGGTGTAGTTGATCACGGTCCCGCCGCCGAGGCATGACCCGGCGATCAGGCCCACGCTCTGATCGACGGTGCCCGCCGGCGCCGCCATGTAATAGCGCGTGAGCGCGCCCAACTCTGATCCGTCGAAGTCCTCGTCGTCGAAGTAGCCACCGGCCTCGAGCACGATCACGTCGAGGCCCGCGCCGGACAGCACCCCGGCGGCCGCCCCGCCCCCGGCGCCCGACCCCACGATCACTACGTCACACGTGAGCGTCGTGTCGCCCTCGACGGGCGTCGTGTGGAGCGCCTTCGGGGGCGCCGACTCGAGCTTGCCCAGCGGGCCGTCATATCCGATCGCGTCCCAGACCGGATTTCGTCCGCCGTCCCGTCCGGGGAGCATGTAGTAGAAGAGCAGCGTCGCCTTGCGCAGCGCCTGGAACACCGCTCGGCGCTGCGGGAGGCGCGAGCCACCCCACGAAAGCAGCACTCGCTCACGCTCGTCGGGCGCCATCGCACTGAACCGCCTCCACCCGCCGCGGCCGAGCACACCGAGCCCGGGGCTGTCCCACAGCCCCAGAAGCGTCTGAAGCTGACGCCGCTCGCCGGCTCGAGGGTTCTTGGAGATGGCGCCGAGCACCGCGTCCGCGACGCCCAGCTCACGAGCACTCGGCACGCCGCCCGAGCCGGGACAGAACGTGTCGCAGATGTCTTCGAGCGCTCGCCGCTGGCGCGGCGTCAGCTCCAGCGGCCCGGAAGGGACATCGTGCGCGCGCTGAGAAGTCGTGACATCCACCCGGCGCAACCTACTCCTCGAGCGCCTTCATCAGCAAGGCCCGCAGCGTATTGCGCTCGCGCGGCGAGAGGTTGCCAAGAACCGCGTCCTCCGTCGCCGCGTACGCGTCGCGGGCGCTCCCCAGGGCCTCGCGTCCGGCGTTGGTCAAAAAGACCAGATGTCGACGCCGGTCCTTCGGGTTGCGGCGTCGCTCGATGTAGCCGGCGGTTTCGAGCTCGTTCAGCAGCAGGACGGCGTTATTGGCGTCGAGCATGAACGCATCGCCGAGCTCGTGCTGCGGAACGCCGTCGTGGTCGGAGAGGAACGACAGGACCCAGAAGTGGCGTGGCCGCATCCCCAGTTCTTCCTCCTGCGCGCTGCGGGACATCTTCTTTGCCAGGCGCGAGAGCAGCGTGGAGGTGCTGGCTCCAGACACGGCGGTGATCATCGCAGCAAGGATCGACCGCCGCCGCCGGTCGAGTATCGGATCGGCTCAGTCGTCCGCCATCTGCAGCAACGTCGTGACAGTCGTCCAGTTCCGCGCGGTCGCCGTGACGCCCAGCCCCGCGCCCGCGATCCGGCCCCACAGCTTGGAGCGCCCCACTCCCTCCGGATGCCAGCTGTAGAGCTCGCGTCCGATTCCGACGAGGCGCTCCGCGGGGCCGGCCACCGCCGCGAGCCGCTCCAGCTGCTTATGGTCCAGCTCTGAGGAGAGGAATGTGACCTGGTAGCGCTTCGGATTGTCTGCCACGTCTTTCAGCGGGTCGAGCCTCACGACCTGGGCGAGCTCGTCTCGGGTGCGAACGATGACGGCGATGTCAAGGCTGAACTGCCGCCCGATCAACGCCCTACACCGCCGGGCCAGCTCGTCCGGCGCCTCGTTGGTTGACGCCACGACATTTCCACTCTGCACGTACGTCCTTACGTCCTCGAGACCGTCTGAAGCCAGGCACTCGCGTAGCTCCGGCATCGCTATCCGGTTGCGAGGGCCGAGGTTGATCCCCCGCAGCAGGATGATCTGCCTCAGAACAGGGCCTCCTGCCCCGCGAGGCCGGTCCGGCGCCCGCGCGGCGTCTGGAGCCCCAGCGCGTCGGCCAGATCCTCGGCGATCGCCGTCTCAGATCGGGACGCGACCAGCGGCTTATCGATACCTTCCACGTGCACGAGCGTGCGCCGCCCATCGCCACGCTCGGCCCCTTCCAACGGAACCAGCGCATAAACCCGATCTGCTCGGACGAATTTGCCGTAACCGAGCGGGATCATGGATGGCGTGCCACGGGCGGACACAGGGTCATCCTACGATGCGGCCACTAAAATGGCTGCCACACGGAGGGTTGACGCTCGCCCGCGTCTGGGGGGGTAATAACAATGTTTGAACCTCGCGCAGCAGACGTCCCCTGAGCTCGGTCATCAACAAGCACGTGACGCTGAGGCGGCTTTTGACCGTCGCGATCCTCTGTGCCGGAATCGTGCTGCTCAAGGCAACCCAGGCCTCGACTAACCCGTCGGAGCTGCACAAGGTGGTGCCGCACGCGACGGGCGTTCCAACCCTGTACCAGTCCGTGGTGCGGCGATGTCAGCTCCTAATCGGTCATGGGCACCGGCCCTGGTGCGGCGAGGTTGCCTACACGCCCGGCTTCAACGAGGGTCCGACCGTGGCCCGAGCGGCGCTACAGGGGATTAAGGAATTTGCCGATCCGACACACGGTGTGGACAGGCCCGACACGGGCCCGCTCGACTGGCGCTGGAACTACTCGACCGGTCTGTGGGGTGCCCACTCGCTACAGCACTGGTGGCAGTCCGCGATGGCGATGCGAACGCTGGTGCGCTACCTGGAGGTGACTCACAGCACCGATCCGGCTTATCAGCAGATCCTGATGCGCACCTATCAGCGCGAATCCGGCCATACCCCCGGCGAGACGCCGTTCGCCATCGCCAAGGACGACTTCGTCAATGCCTTCATGGACGACACGGCCTGGTGGGGGCAGGCATGGCTCGAGGCCTCCAAGTACGAGCTGAACTATCGCCACGATGTCGCCGATGCGCGGACGTTCCTCAAGCTGGCCGAGTTCGACGCAAGCTTTATCGCCAAGCAGCAGAAGTCATGCGGCGGCATCGTATGGCAGATCGGGTTCCCCTCCGACACGGTCACCAACGCCGAGTACATGACGCTGGTCGCAGGGCTGGCGTCTTACCGAAAACAGGCCGGACCGTTCCACGACCCGGGCAAGGCATCGATGTGGATCGGGCAAGCCCAGGCCACGCTCAGCTGGCTGGAGTCTCACAAGCTGATCGACATCCGCAAAGGCACCGTCCGCGACACCCTCAACGGCGCCTGCAACGGGCTCATCGGCGGGCCGATCACCTACACCGAGGGTGAGGTGGCCGAAGCGCTGGTTCAGGTAGGGACGGCGTTGCACGACAGCTCCTACTACCAGCAGGCCAATCAGTTCCTGAAGTACGTGCTCTCCAAGCAGAGCACGATGGTCAACTCGAAGGGCATCATCCAGGAGCCGTGCGAGCGGGCGAGCAACGGGTGCACCGGTACGTTGCTTTATTTCGACGAGCTTTCCTGGAAGGGGATCCTGGTTCAGGCCTTCTTGGACTACACGACCGCCACGGGCAGCGCGGAGTACGGCAGCTTCCTGCGCCGTCAGGCAGTAGCCATCGTGCACAACGCGGTCGTGCGACCAGACGGTAGACCGGGCAACTGTCAGACGCCCGATTCCTGCCAGTTCGTTTTCTACTGGGGCTGGCCGCTTACTCCGAGCCGCTCCGCCTTCGTCAACCACGCCACGCAGATGGACGCACTCGACGCACTGACAGCAGCTTTGGCGGTTCCGGCGAACTCCCCGCCGAAAACCTTCTGATGGCGAGGAACCGGTGGGACCGATGGCCGTGGCAGCCCAGGCTGGCGGCCGCACGCGGGTGGCGGACCTGGGGGCCGCTGGTCGCCGGTGCCGCCGTGATGGCCTGCGGGCTCGCGATTCACTGGACCACGTTCGCCTACGACGCCGCATCCACCCAACGGGCCTTCAACACCGTCGCGTTCGCGCATCTTGGCGCCTACTCAGACATCCCGTCCCTGTACTTCCGAAACCACATGTGGCAGCACGCGCTGCCCTACATCCATTATCAGTTCGAATATCCGGTCGGCACGGGGCTGTTCGCGTGGCTAACGAGCCTCCCAGGAGGCGGCGTGGCTGGCTACATGGCCATCAACGCGATCGCACTGGTTGCATGTGGTCTGGCAACGATCTGGCTGCTCGGCCGGTTCCCACGCGCCAACCCATGGCTGCTCGCGCTGTCGCCGGCGCTAGCGCTCTACGTTGTCCTGAACTGGGACCTGCTCTCGATCGTCGCGCTCGTGTTATCGCTATCGCTGTTTCAGCGTCGGCGCGATGGTTGGTCCGGGGTCGCTCTGGGAGTGGCCACCTGGATCAAGTTCTTCCCCATCATCGCGCTGCCCGTGCTGCTGGCGGCGCGCCTGCTCGACGCGCGCGGCGTGCCGCTGTCCGAACGTGGCCGGGCTGTGGGGCGCATCCTGCTTCCGTTCGCTGCGATCACCGTCGTCGTCAACGTTCCATTCCTGCTCGCCCGGGGAGCCGTGGCGTCAAATTGGTTCTACTTCTTCCGCTTCAACGCATGGCGCGGCGTCGGGGGCAGCCTATGGTCGCTGGTCAGTGACGGACACATGACGGGGCCGACCGCAAACGCCGACAGCGCCTTCCTGACGCTCGCGGGGCTTGCGGTGATCTTCGGCCTGTTCGTATGGGCGTGCCGACGCGGCGCGCATAGCGAGCAGCTGGTGGCGGTGACGCTTCTGGCTTGCTTTGCATGGTTCTTCTTCGCCATCAAGGCATACAGCCCCCAGTACGACCTCTGGGTGATGGTCCTCCTGGCTTTGGCCGGCGCCCCCGTCAGCCTCGGGGTCGCTTTCGGCGCGGCGGACGTGGGCTACTTCGTGATGGCCTTCACCTGGTTACGGATATCGTCGAAGGCCCACTGGTTCGGCTCCGATGTCTTGCGCCCAGCCGTCGCTATCAAGACAGCGCTGCTCGTCGTAGTTGTCGCGTGGGCCATGTGGGAGATCGTCCGCCCCCGGCTGAGGCGCTCGCCAGCGCTACCGGTCGTCGAGCCCGAGCCGTCGTTCGAGCTGGCAGACTCGGGCTAGCCCTCGAGCACAGCGTTCAGCCGCCGCTCTAGCGCCCCGGCGAGCAGTTCACGGACGGGCCCCTGCTCGAAGCGCTCCACCAGCGCTGACAGGAATCCTTCGATCACCAGCCGCTTGGCCTCCGCCTCGGGAAGGCCGTGGGCCCGGAGGTAGAACAGCTGCTCGGTGTCCACCTGGGCCACCGCCGCCGCGTGCGTGCAGCGGACGTCGTTAGCTTGGATCTCGAGGCCCGGAATGGCGTCTGCGTGTGCCCTCTTTGACAGCAAGAGATTTC
>VAWT01000057.1 GCA_005883415.1 Actinomycetota bacterium
GAGAGCCTGGAGCAGGAGCTACCGAGGATCGGCTAGCGGCTCGTAATTCTGTCCGCCCCCAGCCCGTCCCACACTAGGATGACTGCGATGGACTCGATCACATTGCGCAACCGACTACTGGTCGCGACCGCGATGTGGAAAGACGCGACCGGCGAGCCCCTGCCCCGGCTGGCACCGGGCGATCCGGCCGAGCAGCTGCAGACCTTCGAGCTACAGCTGGTCGACCGCCTCTGGGAGATGGCCACGCCTGAGAATGCCCGTGAGGTGGCCGACCGGACGTGGGATCTCGTCTACGACCGGCCCGAAGACGATCCCACCAAGCGCCGCGTCGTCGAGTGCCACGAGGCGCTGGCCCGCATGACTCAGTTACACGACTGACGGGGTTTCTTCTGAAGCCGGCGCGGGGTTGCGCGGCAGTCCGGCCGCGGCGTAGGCAGCGGTCTCGTTCAGGGTCTCGTGCTCCAGGAGCCCCGCGACCAGCGAGTCCAGATTCGATCGATGGGTTCCAACCAGTTCGGTGACCTCTTCGTGCGCCCTCTCCACGATCCGCCTCACCTCCTCGTCGATCAGTCGCTGGGTCTCCTCCGAAGTCTCCGAGGACCCGGGAAAGAATGGCCCCATCCCGTCGATCGGGATGACCGCGATCGGCCCGACGCTGGGACTCATCCCCCAGCGCCCCACCATGTAGCGCGCGATCTGCGTCAGATGTTGAATGTCGGACTCGGCGCCTGTCGTGATGTCGTCGAACACGAGCTCCTCCGCCGTGCGGCCTCCGAGCGCGACCTTGATTTGCGCCAGCAGCATGTGCTGCTCGAAGTTGAACCGGTCGGCGTCCGGCGCGGAGAACGTGACCCCGAGCGCCTGGCCGCGGGGGATGATCGACACCTTGCGGACGGGATCGGCGCCGGGCGTGAGCATCCCCACGATCGCGTGCCCGGCCTCGTGGTACGCGGTTCGCCGGCGATCGTCTTCGGAGAGCATCACCTTGCGCTCGGCCCCGAGCACGATCCGCTCCAGCGCATCGTTCAGATCGGAGGTGTTGACCCTTTCATGGTTGCGCCGTGCAGCCAACAGCGCCGCCTCGTTGACGACGTTGGCCAGATCAGCGCCCACCATCCCCGGAGTCGAGGATGCCAGCGCCCCGAGATCGACCTTGGGGTCCAGCGGGACTGAACGGGTGTGGACGCGAAGGATCGCTTCGCGCCCCGCTCGGTCCGGCGGCTGCACAGAAACGCGGCGGTCAAAGCGCCCCGGGCGCAACAGGGCAGGGTCGAGAATCTCGGGGCGGTTGGTCGCGCCGAGCACGATCACGCCGGTACGGGGATCGAACCCGTCCATCTCGGTCAAGATCTGGTTGAGCGTCTGCTCCCGCTCGTCGTGACCACCGCTGATGTTGGCCCCACCGCCGGCGCGCGAGCGCCCGATCGCGTCTAGCTCGTCGATGAAGATGATCGCGGGTGCCGCGGCCTTCGCCTAGCAGCACGCCACGGGGGATCCGTCCCCCGAGCCGGAGGTACTTCTCGGGGTTGCGGAGAAAGTCGACGATCTCTGACAGCTCCTCCTTGGCCTCGTCGATTCCCGCCACGTCGGCGAACGTGACGGGCTGCTCGGACCCCTCCACCCGGCGGGCACGAGAACGACCGAATGACATCAAGCCGCCGGCACCGCCGGCTGCCGCCGCGCGGCGCATGAACCAGATCAGCAGCAGCACGAACAGGATCGTCGGCCCGAACCCGTAGAGCAGGCTCTCCAGGAAGGATGGGCCGGTCGAGAGCGGATGGGCGTTGATCGTGACGCCGTGAGCCTGAAGCAGGTTCTGGAGGCTGGATCCGTTGGCGAACGACGGGATCTGGGTGGAGAAGAGGGTGGTCGGTTTGGCCGTCTGGCTGCCCGGCGGGTACTTGACCGCCGCCTTGAAGGTCCCCTGAACCGCGTTGCCGGTCGAGGAGATCGAGCTCACGTTGCCGTTGTTGACCTCGGTGATGAACGTCGGGTAGTAGGGGATCGCCACCCGCGAGGCCGGCTGAAGCGCCTGCGAGGAGATGTAGAGGTTCAGCCCCAGCAGCGCCAGCACCACCAGCACCACAACCCACCTCGCGCTCGGACCCCTGGGCCGAGGTGTCTGCTGGCGCCCGCCGCGGCCGTCGGGCGCGGGCGTCACCCTCCAGGGACGCGGCTGATCACCGGTCCCGCCGCGCGCTGGGCTCGGGCGCTGGGTGGGTGAGTCGGCCATGCTCAGATTGTCGCAGGCGGGTGGTGGTGTCAGCCGGGGCCGGGCACGTTCAGAGGGGCGCTGACGCTTACTCACGGCGCCTGCTCCAACGATGGCGATTCGGTTCCACCCCTCGGAACCAAATCGCCAAAGTTCGCGTATCTAGCCCTCATCGAGCCGCGCCCGGAACGCCTCGGCGCCCACGACCGTAGCGCCCTCCGCCCAGGCGCGATCGGCCAGCCACCGGTCTGAGGTGACGACCAACACCTGGGCCGGATCGGGATGGAGCTTCAGCCTTCTCACGATCTCGTCGTCGGCGGCATCACGTCTGGGTCGGGGGGCATGGGTCACTTCGATCACCGTCGAGCGGATCGCGGGCCTCGGCGGGCGCTCGAACACCACCGTGACGTCCTCGCCGTCGGCCGCGGCCCATCGTTCGAGCAGATCAACGAGACGAAGCATGGCCTCGTCTCTGTTCTTCCACCACCCGTCGGGACGGGTCCCGATCACGTTCATGCCGTCGATCAGCCAGCGCACTCCAGAAGGAGGCTACGGCGGGACGGGGCGCCGGTCGGCCTGCTAGCGTCTGCGCCCGCAAGGCCGCTTGAGTGGATCGGGCGGTGAGAAGCAGGTGCCGGCGGCGGGGTGTCCTCCGCGTAGCAGCACTTCAAGTCCAGGAGGACTCACGTAAACATGCCAACCGGAACGGTCAAGTGGTTCAGCGACGAGAAGGGGTTCGGCTTCATCACGCCAGATGAAGGCAACCGCGACCTGTTCGTACATCATTCGAGCATCAACGCAGACGGCTACCGCTCTCTTCCCGAGGGCGCCAAGGTCTCCTTCGAGGAGGAGGCTGGGCCGAAGGGCCCGAAGGCCATCAACGTATCTCGCCTTTAAATTCCTGTTCCGGTCGGCACATGTGCCGACCGGCCGACCCGCACATGTGCGGGTCGGGGCCGGCGCACATGTGCGCCGGCCTTCCTAGTGGGGGTCCGCCAGGAACCCTGAATGGCTGACTGGGCAACGATCTCGTCGCTGGCCACGGCTGGCGGCACGCTGATACTGGCCATCGCGACCTTCGGGTCCGTGAGGTCGGCGAACCGCTCCGCGCGGGTGGCCGAGCAGGCGATGCTCGCCGGACAGCGACCGTACTTGATCGCATCCAGGGAAGACGATCCGCTGGAGCGCGTCCGCTTTGGAGACGACGTAGTGCTGGAGGTGTCCGGCCACGGCGGCGCGATCAAGTGCAAGGACAACAACGTCTACATGGCGATGGCGCTACGGAACGCTGGATCGGGACTGGCGGTGATTCAGGGGTGGATCGCTGCGGTCAGGGCCACAACCGACCTAGAGCGTCCGAGCGTCGAGAGCTTCCGTCTCCAGCAGCGAGATCTGTACATCCCCGCCGGGGAGACCGGCTTCTGGCAGGGGGCGATCCGCACGGTCGAAGATCCCGCCTACCCTTCCGTGAGCGACGCGGCGCACAACCGCGAGCGTGTGATGATCGACATCCTGTACGCCGACGCCGACGGCGGGCAGCGGACGGTCGCTCGCTTCAGCGTCGCCGACTGGCCCCGAGTGGAGGGCGAGCGCGCCGATCTGATCAGGGTCTGGAACGTAGACCGCGACGAACCGCGGGAGCGAACGTTAAGAGAAGACATGCTTGCGCCAGACCGGCCGGAGTCGTCGGACGGCGCACCTACAATTAGTAAGCAGGCTACGTCGTGACCAAAGCGGTAGAAGAACGCGAGCGGGTGGTGGTGCGCTTCGCCGGAGATTCCGGCGATGGGATGCAGCTCGCGGGCACCCGGTTCACCGACGCCACCGCGGTCCTGGGCAACGACCTGGCGACGCTTCCAAACTTCCCGGCGGAAATCAGGGCGCCAGCCGGCACGCTGGCTGGCGTCTCCGCCTTCCAGATCCACTTCGCCTCCCGCGACATCCTCACTCCCGGGGACACCCCGAACGTCCTCGTGGCCATGAACCCCGCTGCGCTCAAGGCCAACATGCCTGAGCTGGAAGGGGGGGCGACGATCATCGCCAACGAGGACTCCTTCAGCAAGCGCAACCTGGAGAAGGCGGGATACGAGTCCAACCCACTCGAGGACGGCTCGCTCACTGCATTCCGTGTCCACCGGATCCCGATGACTACCTTGACCACCCGCGCGGTGGAGGCGATCGACGGGGCCTCGACGCGCGACGCGGGCCGGGCCAAGAACCTGTTCGCCCTGGGGGTTCTGTCCTGGATGTACGGCCGGCCCACCGACGTCACCGAGCGGTGGATCGAGCGGAAGTTCGCTTCCAAGCCGGCGGTGGCCCAGGCCAACTTGGCGGCGTTCAAGGCCGGCTGGTCGTTCGGGGAGACGACAGAGCTGCTCGACGTGCAGTACCGCGTGCCGCGGGCCACGGACGTCCCGCCGGGCACCTACCGGAACGTCAATGGCACCCAGGCGCTATCGCTGGGGCTGATCGCCGCCAGCGTGCGCAGCCGTCTGCAGCTGCTGCTCGCCAGCTATCCGATCACGCCGGCCTCCGAGCTCCTGCACGAGCTCTCGCGTCAGGAGCGCTTCGGGGTGG
>VAWT01000288.1 GCA_005883415.1 Actinomycetota bacterium
CAGACCACCGCCGCTACGCCGAATGAGATCGTGATGGCCGGACCGGCGAGCGTGCCCGCCGCCTCGCCCGTCAGGACGAAGATCCCGGTCCCGATGATCACGCCGATGCCGATCGTCGTCAGCTGTACTGGTCCGAGAGCGCGGCGCAGCCTGCGCCCGGGTTGGTCGGTGTCTTCGATCGACTGCTCGACCGACTTTGTGCGCAACAGCTCCATCTGGCGCCGTAGCTACCCGCACGAGGCAGCCCGTACGCGACGCTGCGGCCCGCGACTAGTCGAGCTGCAGCGTGCCGCGGACCTGTGCCAGGCCCGCTAGGAGGCGCTCCACATCCGTCGCGGAGTTATGCACGGCGAACGACGCCCGCGTCGTCGATGAGACGCCCAGTCTGCGCATCAGCGGCTGGGCGCAATGGTGCCCAGCTCGGACGCAGACGCCCAGGCGTCCCAGGATCTCGCCGACGTCGTGGGGATGGGCGCCCTCCAGGGAGAACGAGATCAGCGCTCCACGGTCGGAGGCCGAAAGCGGACCATGCACAGTGAGACCCGGGACCTCGGATGACAGCCGCTCGAGCGTCAGCGCCACCAGGGACTCCTCGTGCGTCCGGATCCGCTCTATCCCCAGCGCTCTGATCCAGTCAACGGCCGCTCCGAGCCCAATGGCCTCAGCGATCTGCGAGGTGCCCGCCTCGAACTTGTGCGGCAAGTCCGTCCAGGTCGACTCGTTGGCAGCCACCGTTCGGATCATGTGGCCCCCGCCGATGAACGGCGGCATCTCCTCGAGCAGTTCGCGCCGACCGTGCAGTACGCCGATACCGGTGGGGCCGTAGGCCTTGTGGCCCGTCCAGGCGTAGAAATCGGCACCGATCGCCTGCAGGTCGACGGGCACCTGCGGCGCCGCCTGTGCACCGTCGATGAGGACGACCGTCCCTGCCGCATGCGCGCGCTCCACGATCTCCGCGACGGGATTGATCGTCCCGAGAACGTTTGAGACGTGGACGAACGCCAGCAGCTTCGGCTCACGAGCCAGCAGCGCATCGAGAGCTTCCATGTCGAGCCTGCCGTCGTCGGTCACCGGCACGTATGCCAGCTCGGCCTCCCGATCCTGGCAAAGGATCTGCCAGGGGACGATGTTCGAGTGATGCTCCATCTCCGTGAGCACCACCAGGTCCCCTCTTTGCACGTTCTGCCGACCCCAGGTGTACGCGACGAGGTTGATCGCCGCGGTCACGTTCGCGGTGAAGATCGTCTCCTCGGGGGTCGAGTGCAGCCAATCGGCGATGCGCTGCCGGGCACCCTCGTATAGATCGGTGGCCTCGACGGCTAGCGGATAAACCCCCCTATGGATCGACGCCCGCGACTCGGTGTAGTAGCGATTCATCGCATCGATCACCGGCTGGGGCGTCTGCGACGTGGCGGAGCTATCCAGATAGGTAAGGGGGTAGCCGCCGAAGGTGCGGCGCAGCACCGGGAACTCGGACTCGATGTCCGCGAACGCGTCCGGCACGAGACCGCTCCGCCGTTCGGCCACGTTACTCATGCCGCGGCCTCTAGCTCCTCGGCGATCCAGCCATAACCCTTCGCCTCGAGCTCGTCCACCAGCTCCGGTCCGCCTTCCTTGACGATCCGGCCCTGGTACATGACGTGCACGTGGCTCGGCTGGACCAGATGCAGGATGCGCTGGTAGTGGGTGATGATCAGCACTCCCATGTCGGGTCCGGCGACGGCGTTGACGCCATTGGCCACCACCCTCAGCGCGTCGATGTCGAGTCCCGAGTCGGTCTCGTCGAGGATCGCCATCTCCGGCCTCTGCAGCACGAGCTGGAGGATCTCCATCCGCTTCTTCTCTCCGCCGGAGAAGCCCTCGTTCAGGTAGCGGCCGGAGAACTCCTTGGGAACGCTCGTCAGCTGCATCGCGGCCTCGACCGACTGGCGGAACTCCTTCAGGGCGATCGGTTCCTCGCCGCGAGTTTCGCGGTGGGCGTTTAGCACCGTGCGGAGGTACTTGGTGACGGTCACCCCTGGCACGGCGACCGGGTACTGGAACGCCAGGAACAGCCCCATGCGGGCGCGCTCGTCGGGATCGGCGTCGGTTATGTCCTGGCCCTTGAAGATGATCTGGCCCTCGGTCACCTCGAAGCCGGTATGTCCCATGATTGCGTTGGCCAGCGTTGACTTGCCGGACCCGTTCGGGCCCATCAGAGCGTGGATCTCTTTCAGGCCGACGCTCAGGTCGAGTCCCCGCAGGATCTCCTTTTCACCTGCGCGGACGTAGAGGTTTCGAATCTCGAGTTCTGCCATCTGAAGCTTTCTTGTCTAGTTCACGCGACGGAGGCCGGCTCGCGCTCAGGGCCGCCCGTCGCCCGCTCGCGCTGTGCATCGGCCCCAATGCTCTGCTCGCCGTCGTGCCGACGCGAGAACTCGACGAGGTCCGCGAGCGTGGTCGTCTGAAGCGAGCGGATGATCCCGCCTTGAACACGCGTCCAAAGGAGCTTCGTCGCGCAACCGCGGCCGGCGTCGGGCTCGTGCGAGCACAGCACGCGCTCGGTGTGGTCGTGCACGAAGCACTCCATCGGGGCGATCGCGCCTTCCAGCGCCTGCACCACGTCCACCATCGCGATCTCCTCGGCCGGCCGCGCCAGCCAGTAGCCGCCGTGCGCGCCGCGCGCGCTCATCACCAGCCCGGCCTTGCGCAGCCGCGCCACGACCTGCTCGAGATACGCCAGCGGCAGGCCCTCCGCATCCGCGATCGCCTTCAGCGAGGTCGGCTGCTCAGGCGACTGGCGCCCGAGCTCGACCATCAACCGCACGCCGTACTCGGCCTTGGACGAGAAGATCACGGCTCCATATCCTACCAGGGCGGTCGGATTGCCTGGGCGGCGCGGCTCCCCGCTAGGCTCAGCCACCACATGCGCGCCCAGACAGCCCGCCGCGACTCCACCGACCCCCTCGCCACCTCCCAGGACATCGCCGCGGCAGCGGCGATTGCGCCGAGGCCGCTGGCTGCACTGCTCGCCGACCCCTACGTCGAGGTGATCGTCCACGCCGGCCGCCAGGACGTCGCGATCCTTCGACGGGCGTGGGCAAGCGACGTGCGGAACGTGTTCGACACCCAGATCGCCGCCGGATTCGCAGGCGCCAGCGCCCAGGCTGGCTACGGCAATCTGCTGGGGGCGATGCTCGGGCGGCGGGTCGGCAAGACCGCCTCGTACACGCGGTGGGACGCCCGACCATTGACGCCCGAGCAGCTGCACTACGCGGCCGAGGACGTCGCACACCTGCTGGAGCTCGCCGATGAGATCCAGCGCCGCCTGTCGGAATCAAGCCGCCTGGAGTGGGCGCGAGAGGAGTGCCGCCGACTTGAATCGGCAACCGAGGAGCGGGACCCTGAGAGCGCCTGGGAGCGGCTGCCGCGGGTGCGGCAGCTCGATCCCCGATCGCGTGCCGTCGCTCGCGCCGTTGCCGCCTGGCGCGAGCGCACCGCCGCCAGCGAGGACCGGCCTGTGGGATCGGTCCTCGCCGATCCCACGCTGGTCGAGATAGCAAAGCGCCACCCCGCCGACCTGGAGCGGCTGGCGCAGATTCGCGGCATGCATAGGTCGGTGGTCAGGCGCCGAGGCCCCTCGATCCTCGAGTCGATCAAGCTGGGACTCGCCGACCCGCCGATCCCGCGGGAGCGGGCCCGAGAGCACGCCGAGTCAGCGGATGTGCCCTTGATCGTGCTGGCCGAGGCGCTCCTGCGCGCCCGCGCGCTCGAGGCCGGACTGGCCTATGAGCTGATCGCATCGCGTGCCGAGCTCGAGTTGATCGTCGGCGCGGCGCGGCGCAGCGACCCTGAGCCTCAGGTGCGGACGCTAACCGGCTGGCGAGAGCAGCTAGTCGGTCGTGACCTTCGCGACCTTCTGGCCGGACGGAGCACGCTGAGTGTGGGCCAGGGCAGACGACTGACGCTGAAGCCGGCGAGTGGTGGGGCGGACGACCGACGCTGAGTCGGCGCGTTCAGCGTGAGCCAGTTTCGAGCAAGACCGACATCGCCACGCCGCGGTTGAACAGCGTCCCGTCGAGCGCGCTGACGGTCGGCCAGGAGCGCTGTATCCACCCGAGGTCGGCTCCTTTGAGGTCTTCGAACGCGGTGGAGTATGTGACCCGGAGTTTGTTGTGGGGCGACTCGTTGGCGAGCTGGTCGCCGGTGGTGGGGCTGGCGCCGACCCAACCTTCGGCCCGCAGCCGGTCGCGCTCCGCCAGCACCAGCGCCCGCGACGAACGGAAGCCGGGCCCCTGGACGACCAGCTCGATCGCACAGTAGGAGTTCGATCCGCCGTTGCACTGGCGCACGTTGGTCATCACCCGGGCGCCCGGTGGCAGTGGGAGCGAGGACAGCTGCGGCGTGCGCGCGGCGCCTCCGCCGCCGCAGCCCGCAATCGCGACGGTGATGGCAGCCGTCAGAACCAGTCCCGTCACTACGCTTCGCGCCGCCATGGGATCGAGCGCAAGCGTAGCCGAGCCTCTGCCGCCGTAGTGACCCTGGGCACTGCGTCTGAGCTAGCTGCTCAAAAGCTCGCGCACCGCGTCCTTGTGCGCGCTGGTCGTGAAGCACATTGGTTCGGTGAACTCCTCCATCGTGACCGCCTGCTCCCACGTCATGTCGGCGCACTGGCGCAGAAGCGGCTTGCTCATCTCGAGCACGTGGGCCGGCATCCGCTCGATCCGCTCGCACCACTTCAGTGCTGCCGGGAGCAGCTGGTCGTGCGCCACAAGCTCGTTGCCGAGGCCGAGCTCGAAAGCCTCCGCCCCCGACATGTGGCGACCGGAGGCGAACATCCCGAAGGTCCGCTGGTAACCAAGTCTGCGCGTCAGCTGCCAGCTGGTTCCAACCTCCGGCACGAGGCCGATGCGCCCGAACGCAGGCACGATCTGCGCCCGATCAGAGAGCAACAGGACGTCGCACGCCAAGGCAAAGGCCAGTCCGACACCGGCCGCAGGGCCGTTGACCGCTGCGACGAAGGCCTTGTCCGTGCGCGTGATCAGCCGCACGATGCCGCCGAACTGCTTGCGGATCCAACGCCAGATGTCGGTCGCGCCGCCGGGGCTCTCCTCGATCATCGGCTGCGCCACCTCCCGCATCAGCCGTAGGTCACCGCCCGCGCTGAACGCCGGGGCGCGGCCGGTTAGGACGATCGCCCGGACGGCCGGATCTCGGGCCAGAGCACCGAGCTCCCGATGCAGATGAACGGTCAGGGCGGCGCTCAGCGGATTCAGCTTCTCCGGATCATCGAGCGTGACCACCGCGTGCGCGCCGCTGCGCTCCACCGTCACGAAAGGCCGGCCGCCGTTTTTCTCCGCCGCCGACACCGCCGCCTCGTAACTCATCGTCATGGCTTGCACCTCCGCGTGACCTGGCTTCCTAGAATATTGTTCTAGAGCGAAGTTCTACCACATGCGCCGTCCGCGCCAAATGAACGGCCCAGGCTAAGCTCCGATGGATGGCCACGACCGCCGAGAACCTGGCTGATCCCAAGCTGCTCCAGACCGAGTGGGACCTCGAGCCGCTCGTATACGGGGAGGGCGAGGCCGGGGTTGACCGGCTGCTGAGCGAGACCACCGAGCGCGCCAGCGCCTTCGCCGAGCGATACGCGGGCAAGCTCGAGAAGATCGAATCAGCGGAGCTCGAGCGGGCCATGCTGGAGTTGGCCGAGATCCAGGACATGCTGGGACGAGCCGCCTCCTACGCCGGGCTGCTGTTCTCGACAGATACCGCCGATCCAGCCCGCGGTGCGTTGCTCCAGCGCACGCAGGAGCGCGCGACCGAGATCGAGACCAAGCTCTTGTTCTTCGACCTCGAGTGGGCGGCGCTGGACGACGCCCGGGCGGAAGAGCTGCTTGCAGACGAAGGCCTCGAATTCTGCCGGCACCATCTGCGCAGCGCCCGGCGCTACCGGCCCCACCTCCTGACCGAGCCGGAGGAGAAGATCCTGTCCGAGAAGTCGATCTCCTCCGAGAGCGCGTGGGGACGGCTGTTCGGCGAGCTCGTATCGGCACTGCGGGTCGAACTGGATGGCGATCAAATCCCGCTCGAGGTGGCCCTCAGTCGCCTTCAGGCTCCGGATCGCGAGGAACGGCGTGCGGCCGCGGTAGCGGTCACTCACACCCTCGAGCCGGGACTACGGACGCGGGCCTTCATCTACAACACGCTGATCTACGACAAGGCGGTCGAGGATCGCCTGCGCTCCTACCCGCACTGGCTCGCGAGCCGAAACCTGGCGAACGAAGCATCCGACGAGTCCGTGCTGGCGTTGATCGAGGCGGTCCGTGGCCGCTACGACATCCCCCAGCGCTGGTACCGCCTGAAGGCGAAGCTGCTCGGTATCCCGAAGGTGACCGACTACGACCGCATGGCACCGGTGTCGCGCGAGGATGTGACTTACTCATTCTCCGACGCGCGGGCGCTGGTGCTCGACACCTACCAGTCATTTGCTCCAGAGGCCGGGCGCATAACGCGGCGGTTCTTCGATGAGCGGTGGATCGATGCTCCCGTTCGGCCGAACAAGCGCGGAGGCGCGTTCTGCTCTTACACGGTGCCGAGCGTTCACCCCTACGTGCTGCTGAACTTCACCGCCCGCCAGCGCGACGTCCTGACGATGGCCCACGAGCTCGGCCATGGCCTTCATGCTGCCCTCGCCCAACCCCAGGGGGTGTTCCAGTTCACGACGCCGTTGACGCTCGCGGAAACCGCGTCGGTGTTCGGCGAGGCGCTGGTGTTCGGGCGGCTGCTCGACCAGGCAGCAGACGATCAGGCTCGACTTGGTCTTCTGGCGGAGCGGATCGACGGTGCGGTCGCGACCGTCTTTCGCCAGATGGCAATGAACCGCTTCGAGCACCTGATGCACACCCGCCGTCGCACGGAGGGAGAGCTCTCAGTGGATCGGATCGCTCACCTGTGGACGGACAGCCAGGCCGAGATGTTCGGGGACGCGGTGGAGATGACCGACGGCTACCGCATGTGGTGGTCGTACATACCCCACTTCATCAACGTCCCGGGGTACGTGTACGCGTATGCCTACGGGCAGCTGCTCGCCCTGTCGGTCTACGGACGCTACCTCGAGGAGGGTCCGTCGTTTGCGCCCCGATACCTCGAGCTGTTGGCCGCGGGCGGCTCGCGCGGTCCGGAGGAGCTAGGGGCGATCGTCGGGATCGACCTCGCCGATCCCGGCTTCTGGGATTCCGGTCTTCAGCTGGTCGAGCAGCAGCTGCAGGCGGCCGAAGAGCTGGCCCCCAGCGACTGACGCTCCCGCCGCGGACGGCTGGTACGAATACGGGGGTGGTTTCACTGTCGCGCTGGTGGAAGGGGATCCCCGCCCTAGTCGCCGTAAGCGTCCTGCTTGCGGCCTCGGCGGTGTCCGCCGCCGCCCCGCGTCAGCTACGGGTCGGTCGGGCCCCCCCGGTCCCGACGGGCGCGGCGGTGCTCGGCGGGTTGGCCCCGACGACCCCGATCAGCACCACGGTGGTGCTCAAGCCGCGCGATCCGGCCGCCCTAGAGGCCTACGCCACCGCCGTCTCGACCCCCGGCTCGAACCTCTACCACCACTATCTGTCCGTGTCCGAGTTCCGTCAGCAGTTCGGGCCCACCGACTCGCAGATCGCCGGCGTGGCGGCTTCGTTGCGCAGACACGGGCTCACCACAGGGACGGTTAGCGCGAACGGCCTCGCGATTCCGGTGCGCTCCAACGCAGGTGGGCTGAGCCGGGCATTTGGCCTCTCGTTGCGACGCCTCAGACTCCACAGCGGTCGAACTGCATTCGCGCCCGACCAGGCGCCCCAGCTAGATGCCTCGGTTGCGGGCCTCGTCCAGAGCGTGCTCGGACTCGACAACCTGGTCGTGCCCCATCCGCTGGCCGTACCGGCGGCTCGCGCACTGCCGCGGGCGGTGCCCCATGTCGTCACGGGCGGACCGCAGCCGTGCGGTGCCGCCTCCGCCTCGGGCTTCTACACGGCGGACCAGCTGGCATCCGCATACCGATTCTCTGGCCTCTACGGCGCCGGTGACCAGGGATCGGGTCAGACGGTGGGGATATACGAGCTCGAGGGCAGCTTCCCCTCGGACATCACCGCAGACGAGGGTTGCTACGGGATCAGCCCCTCGGTCTCCTACGCCACGGTGGATGGCGGCCCGCCGCCACCCAATGGCAGCGCGGGAGACGGGATCGAGACCTCGCTCGACGTCGAGACCGTGATCAACCTCGTCCCCAGGGCGAACGTCATCGTGTACCAGGGGCCAAACAACCTGCAGGGCGGCTATGACACCTACAGCGCGATGGTCAGCCAGAGGGCCGCGCGGGTGATCACTACCTCCTGGGGCACATGCGAGGCCCAATTGGGTCCAGGCGCAGCTCAGGCCGAGAACGCTCTCTTTCAAGAGGCCGCCGTGCAGGGACAGTCGACCTTTTCAGCGACCGGCGACAGCGGCTCGACCGATTGCACGGGCTCCAACGCGCTCGCGGTGGATGATCCAGCCAGTCAGCCGTTCGTGACCGGCGTCGGCGGCACCCGGCTGTCCGCGCTCGGGCCCCCGCCGACCGAGAGCGTCTGGAATGGCACTTGCCAGGGCGCTCCTTGCGGGGGCGGCGGCGGGATCTCTTCTTTCTGGACGATGCCCTCGTATCAGTCAGCCGCGCCGGGAGCCATCAACTCGAACTCCTCCGGAGCGCCGTGCAACGCTCCCGCCGGCGGCGACTGTCGAGAGGTGCCGGACGTGTCATCGGACGCCGATCCGGCCACGGGGCTCGCGGTCTTCTACAACGGAGGCTGGGGTGGCGTCGGCGGCACCAGCGCTGGCGGGCCATTGTTTGCAGCCCTGACGGCGTTGGCCAATGCGTCGAGCGCGTGTGCTGGTTCGCCAATCGGGTTTGCGAGCCCGGTGCTCTACGGCTCGGCATCGCACGTCTACTCGAGCGTCTTCAACGACGTCACCTCTGGCAACAACAGCATTTTCGGCGGCGGTCTTTACCCCGCCGGCCCGGGGTACGACATGGCCTCCGGCCTGGGCAGCCCACAGGGCGCACAGCTCGCAACCAACATATGCGCTCCCCAGGTCGCGGCGGGTAATCCCGGCACGCAGACCTCCACCGTCGGGGCCGGTGTGAACCTGGCGGTTGGCGGCAGCGACAGCGCCGGCTATCCGTTGACCTACGGCGCCAGCGGGCTTCCACCCGGTCTCTCGATCAACTCGAGCACTGGCGCGATCTCTGGCGCGCCGCGCACCACCGGAAGGTACGCCGTCACGGTTGGCGCAACCGACAGTCGCAACCGCTCCGGAAGCTCCGGCTTCACCTGGAACGTCGTCCCGGCGATCACCTACCCCGGCAACCGTCACGCTCGCGTGGGCAAGGCGATCAAGCTTCAGGTCTCCGCCAACGACAACAACAGCGGACCGCTCAGCTACGGCGCGTCCGGGCTCCCTCGAGGCTTGTCGATCAAATCCACGACGGGTCTGATCACCGGCAGGCCGTCCATGGCTGGCAGCTACTCGGTCGTCGTCACGGCGAAGGTCGGAGCGGTGTCAGCAAGCGTTCCCTTCAGGTGGACGATCACCGGGCCGAACGTCGCTCGGGCGTCGCTGACGGGCATCGCGACGGGCAGGCCAAAGCTCGCGTTTACGCTGAACGCCGGTCCGGGCTCGCCCGCGGTCAAGAGCCTCCGGATCACCCTGCCGAGCGGGCTCAGATTCCGCGGTGGATCCAGCCTCGCCGGGCGGACGTCCGTTGTTGGTTCCGACGGCAAGCGCATCCGGGGCGACACGCTCTCGCTGTCCAAGGGTCGTTTGACGATCACGGTGCCCAAGGGTGCGAGAAGTGTGCGGGTAACGATTGCGGCGCCCGCGATCGCGGTCACCTCAGCCCTGAAGAGCCAGGTCAAGCAAAAGAAGGTTCATCAGTTGGGAGTGACGTTGAACCCGACGGACACCAACCGCTTCACGGCCACGGTCTTTGTGTTCTTGAAGCCGAGTAGCTCGGGGAGCTTCGCCCTTAGCCACGCCACGCGCTCTGCTTTTGGAGCTTCGCTTTCGAGCCTCGGCGTACTTCGTTTTTAGAGCTTCGCCTTGCGTGTCCTGGCGCGCTCCTCCTGGCGATCGACGACATTGACGATCAGCTTCATGACCTGATCGATGCCGGTCGCCTGCGCGTCCCCGTGCGCGAACGCCTCGCGCCAATCCTTGACTTGGCCCTTTGTCGCCAGGGAATTGAAGTGCGAGCGCGGCAGGGACAGCCGCACCTTGGCGTCCGCCGCGATGTCTTTCGAGACCTTCGGCCCCGGCATCTCGATCCTGTACATCTGAACGTCGCCCCGGGCGCGAAGCTCGAGCCCCACGACCAGCTTCAGCTGTTGCAGCGCCGGAACCTCTGCCAAGAACCGCGTGACCGCGGTCTCGATCAGCGACTTCGTGTCGGTGGGAGAGGTCAGGGCGCTGAGTCTACGCGCTAGATCTTGTGCCGCTTGAGCAGCGTTCGCCCGATAACCATCTTCTGGATCTCGGACGTGCCCTCGCCGATCAAGAGCAGCGGAGCGTCTCGATATAGGCGCTCGATCTCATATTCCTTGGAGTAGCCGTAGCCGCCGTGGATGCGCAGAGACTCCTCGACGCAGAAGCGACCGGCCTCGGACGCGAACAGCTTGGCCATGCCCGCCTCCAGATCGCTTCGCTCCCCCGCATCCTTCAGGCGCGCCGCCCGCATCGTCAGCAGGCGCGAGGCGTCGACCTGAGTGGCCATGTCGGCCAGCTTGAACTGGATCGCCTGGTGCTCGGCGATCGGCTTGCCGAACGTCTTGCGCTCCTGTGAGTACCTGAGCGCCAGCTCCAACGCCCGCTGCGCGATCCCCACTCCTCTTGCGGCGACGTTGACCCGCCCGACCTCGAGCGCATCCATCATCTGCACGAATCCCTGGCCGAGCCCTTCGTCCTCGCCGCCGAGGATGTTCTGCGCCGGCACCCTGAAGCCGTCGAACACGAGCTCGGTCGACTCGACGCCCTTGTAGCCGAGCTTCTTGATCTTCGGGGGGATGGTCAGTCCGTCGATCTCGCTCGCCCCGGGCTCCTTCTCGCAGATGAAGCAGGTCATGCCCCTGTACCTCGTCCGATCCCAGCTCGGGCTCCGAGAGGCTGAAGGCGGCGCGAATTTCTCCGCTTGCCATCCGGGGCAGGTACTTCTGCTTCTGCTCTTCACTCCCGAACTTCATCAGCAGATACGAGCCGATGAAGTGGGTGTTGACGATCCCGCTGATGCTGATCCAGCCCCTGCTCAGCTCCTCGACGATCATCGCGTAGGTCGTCAAGTCAAGCCCCATCCCGCCGTACTCCTCCGGGATCGTCACGCCGAACAGGCCGAGCTCCTTCATCTGCTCGACGATCGGCTCCGGGAAGCTGTCCTCTCCGTCGTAGTGCTCGGCGTTGGGAATGATCTGCTCGTCCGCGAACTGGCGGACCATCTCGCTGATCGCCCTCTGCTCGTCGGTCTTTTCGATGTAGGGGGTCGTCGTGGTGGCCATGTCACAACTTTGCCACAGGGGGGCGAAAGGGGCCTGCTCGCCGCTCTGGAGGGGGGCGAACGGGGCCTGCTCGGTGCTCTGGAGGGGCGTGGGACGAAACTGTCGTCAGACGACAGAAACATCCACCGAGGCGGCCATCGCGCGACTCGCGGACCGCCGACACGGCAACGTCAGCCGCGCGCAGCTCCTGCGCGTCGGGCTAGACGACCACGCGATTGCCCGTCGCGCTTGGCTTCACCTCGTCTTTCGGGGTGTCTACTCCGTCGGCCGACCGCCCAAGACGGCCCTTGAATGGGCCTCGGCAGGGGTACTCGCCTGCGGCCCCAATGCCCTACTGAGCCACCACTCGGCGCTCGCGCTATGGGGCTTGGCACGGTGGCCGCGTGCCATCCACGTCACGGTTCCGACCGACCGTCGCCCCCAGGGCATCACAGTCCACCGCGTCAAGGGGCTCATCGGCCGCGACGGCCGAACCCATCAGGGCATCCGCGTCACCAGCCCGGCCCGCACGCTCCTGGACTGCGCGCCGAGCCTCACCGACAAGGCGCTGACCAGAGCCTTCAACGACGCGTGGCGCGCTCGACTCCTCAAGCCGGAATCAATCGGCGATGTCGTCGAGCGCTTCCCGCACCACCGCGGCACGCGCCACCTGAGGCCGCTGCTGACCGTCAAAGGGGGCCCGACGCGCTCCGAATGGGAGGACGCGTTCCCCGCGTTCTGCAAGCAGTACGGGCTACCCGAGCCGGTTATGAGTACGCGTGTCGCGGGCTATGAGGCCGATGCCCTGTTCCCGGACGAGCG
>VAWT01000058.1 GCA_005883415.1 Actinomycetota bacterium
ACGGGCCCTTCGACAGGGATGTCTCACGTGATAACCGCCGAGGAGATAGGCGGGATCCCGCTGTTCGCCGGTCTCGGCGAGAACGAGCGTGAGCGGCTTTCTCGTGTGGCGGCTGATGTCACGCTCATGGCAGGCGAGTACGCCGCAAACGAGGGCGACGATCGTGCGCTTTTGGCGCTGCTCGAGGGTCGCATCGAGGCTGTTAAGCAGACCGACGGAATCGAGCGCGTCGTTGGCGAGCGTCACCCGGGGGAGATCTTCGGGGAGTTCCCGATCGTGTTCGGCACGGTATTTCCCGTCGGTTTCCGTGCCGCGGATACATCGCGGGTGATGCGCATCGAGCCTGAGCACTACCACGCAATCGCAGCGGTCGCTCCGGAGGTTGGAAAGGAAGTGGGCAGGCTCGCCGCGCACCGGATGAGCGGACTCCGTGGGCTGCAGGGCCTCGCCGCCGACCCGCCGCCGCCCCGAGCGATCGTGTTGGGACATCGATGGGATGCGGGCTGCACCGAGTTGCGGCGCTTTCTTGACCGCAACCAGGTCACGTTCAGGTGGCTCACGCCCGACACGCCAGATCCGGCAGAGGGGTGGGGTGGTCCCTTGCCGGCGGAAGCTGATTGGCCGGCGATTCGGCTCATCGGCGGCAAGACCGTCGTCCGACCCCACTTCCGCCGGGTGGCTGAGCTGCTTGACCTCGGAACCGAGGCGGACGCTGCCGAGTACGACACGGTGATCGTGGGGGCCGGCCCGGCGGGTTTGGCCGCGGCTGTGTACGGAGCGTCGGAGGGCTTGCGCACGATCGTGGTCGAGCGCGAAGCGCCTGGCGGCCAGGCCGGCACCTCATCTCGAATCGAGAACTACCTCGGTTTCCCATCCGGCGTCTCCGGAGATGAGCTGGCGAGGCGCGCGCTGCAGCAAGGGCGGAGGCTGGGCGCCGAAATTCTCGTGACCCGGTCGGTGACGCGTATCGATCCGGCAACGAGTCACGTGCACCTCGACGGAGGAGACGTCATACGGGGCCGCACGATCATCCTTGCCTGCGGCGTAGCCTGGCGGCACCTGTCGATCGAGGGTTTCGACCGACTTGCCGGTAAGGGAATCGCGTACGGCGCAGCGCGTAGCGAGGCTCCCAACACTCACGGGCTGGACGTGCATATAGTCGGCGCGGGCAACTCGGCCGCGCAGGCGGCCATGTTCTTCTCGACTCACGCGCGGACCGTGACGATCCTCTGCCGAAGCGACACGCTCCACGGAAGCATGTCCAGCTATCTGATCGACCAGATGGCGACAAGGCCGAATATTCGGACGCTGTATCGAACCGAGGTGGTGGCCGCCCACGGCGACGCCTCGCTGGAGGCGATCGACGTTCATGATTGCGCGAACGACGAGACATCCCGCCTTGAGTCCGGCGGCCTGTTCATCTTCATCGGAGCGGACGCCGAAACCGCATGGCTTCCGCCCGAGATCGCGCTCGACCGCCGGGGCTTCGTGCTCACAGGCTCAGACATGCGCGCTACCGGTCGCTGGACGCTAGACCGCGATCCCTACCTGCTGGAGACCAGCGTCCCGGGCATCTTCGCGTGCGGCGACGTGCGATTCGCGCCCGTCAAACGCGTCGCCGCCGCAGTTGGCGAAGGCAGCATGGCCATCGCTTTCGTACATCAGTACCTCAAAGACGCAGCACGAGCGACCCCTCCAGCTGGGCAAACCGACGGCGACGCTGGCGCTGCCAAAGGTCCGGCCACGCCTGTATCAGCGCGGTGATCGACGAGACGCAACCGGGCGCATCGGAGCCGGAAGCCGGCGCCGATGTCCAGGCGGGCTATCTGGGGTCCTACGCCCGAGCGGGCGCCGCCTCCGCGTTCGCCATCTCGACATGCGCCCGGCTGTCGCGGGTGCGGATCAGGATCAGCGTCGCCGAGAAGCCCAGTGCCGCGATCACGGCTCCGCCGAGGAACGCGCTCTGGAAGCCCGCGTTCAGCGCGTTGTGCGGGGTCGAGGTGCCGCTCGCCATCACGTGATCGGTTCGCGTGGTGGCGATCGTCGAGAGCACCGCCAGGCCGAGCGCGCCTCCGATCTGCTGCGAGGTGTTGATGAGCCCGCTCGCGACTCCCTGTTCCCGCTCGTTGACCCCGGAGACGGCGGCGATCGTGGAAGTGACGAAGCCGAACCCGAGGCCGATCGCCGCAAGCAGCGAGGGCCCGAGGATGTCAGTGAGGAAGCCGCCCCCGACGGAGACGCGGCTGAACCAGAGGAGTCCCAGGGCGACGAAGGCCATCCCCGCGGCCAGGACCGGCTTGAACCCGAATCGCGTGACGAGCTGTCCGCCTAGGCCGGCCGCGACGATGATCGTCAGAGCCAGGGGCAGATAGGAGAGTCCGGCGTGAATCGCGCTGTACCCGAGCACCTGCTGCATGTAGAGGGAGATGAAGAAGAACATCGAGAACAGCGAGGCGCCGAGCAGGATCCCGACGATGTTGGCGCCGGTGAGGGTCCTGAGCCGGAAGATCCGGAACGGAACCAGAGGGGCCTTCGAGCGCAGCTCGATCACGACGAACGCGCCGATCAGGACGACCGACAGCGCGAGCAGGCTGACGATCTTCGTCGAGCCCCATCCCGCGCTGCTGGCGTCGAGTAGCGCATAGGCCAGGACGGAGAGTCCCGCCGTGACGCTCACAGCTCCGGCGGCATCGAAGTGACGCATCGCCGACTCCGAGCGGCTCTCCGGAATCAGACCGGGCGTCAGGACGAGGGCGATCAACGAGACGGGGACGTTCACCCACAGCACCCACTCCCATCCGAGCCCCTGCGTGAGGACGCCTCCGAGGAGTACGCCGGCAGCGCCCGCCGAGCCCGCCACGGCGCCCCACGCGCCGAGGGCCTTGTTGCGCTCCGCGCCGTCGCGGAACAGCGTGGTGACGATCGAAAGCGCGGCCGGCGAGATGATTGCCGCGCCGAGGCCCTGCGCCGCGCGGGCCGCGATCAACTGGCCTTGGTTGGCGGCGAATCCCGCCGCCAGCGACGCGATCGCCACGACCAGGAGCCCCGCCATGAAGACGCGACGGCGGCCGAGTAGGTCAGCGGCCCGGCCCCCGAGAAGCAGGAAGCCGCCGAAGGCGATCACGTACGCGTTGACCACCCAGGGAAGGTTGGCCTCCGAGAAGCGAAGCCCCTTGCCGATGCTCGGCAGGGCCACGTTGACGATGGAGGCGTCGAGGACGACCACGAACTGCGCCACACAGAGCAGGATCAGCGCGGTCCACCGGCGGTTCAGATAGTCGTGTGTGCTTGGCACTTTCCGGCTCCTTTGCTCTCGGGTGCTTCTGGTCCCTCATCCTCACGACGAACGGGAGGGGCGCAATTCGACAGATCGCGCTACGCTGTATCCGGAACCTGACGTCCGGTTGCGGTAGGACTATACGGAATTGCGATTCCGTTGCTCGCCGATCGGGGCCTGGACGCGCAGATGCCCGATGTCGCGAAGGCCGCGAAGGTCGGCGTGGGAACCGTTTACCGGCACTTCGCGACCAAGGACGACCTGATCGCCGCGCTGGTCGCCGAGCGCTTCGAGCGGCTGGCCCAGAAGGCACATGAGGGCCTCGAGACAGAGGACCCTTGGGAGGGGCTCGCCGGCTTGATCCGCTTCTCGGCCCAGATCCAGGCCGATGACCGCGGGCTGTGCGAGGTGATGGGATCGCGCCCGGACCTGATGGACACCGCGGCGCGCGCGGCCGGGTTGCCGGAGCTCTCCGACCGCCTCGTCAAGCGCGCTCAGCGGTCGGGCCAGCTGAGGCGAGACCTGGTCTGGGAGGACATCCCGATGATCGCCTGCGGACTTGGGCGGATCACGCAGACGACCGTCGGCCCAGCGACCGGCCGCTGGCCACGACTCGTCGAGATCATTCTCGACGGCGTGCGCGCACCCGGAAGCGGGAAGCTGCCGCGAGCGCTCTGACGACTTCTCCGTCGACTTAGTAGAGGCAGTGGGACGCTACTTGAACCCCTCTGCTCCTCTGAGGTGGCTCCTCGAAGCGGCCCGGGAGCGGCCGATAATCGCCATGTCGGCTAAGGAGCCCCCGAGGCCACGGTGCGAACATCGGCCTGCGAGTCAGCGACGAGAGGAGATCGCCGTGCACGTCGAGTTCATCGCCACCGTGGCCGTAATCGCCGCTGATCCGGAGGCCAGCCGCCGACTGTACGTGGACGCACTCGGGCTGCCGCTCCAGAGCCAGAGTGGTGGCGACTACGTGTGGACCGACAAGCTCGACGGGGCCAAGCACTTCGCCGTGTGGCCGCTGTCGCAGGCGGCCGAGGCCTGCTTCGGGACTAACGAGTGGCCGGCCGACCGGCCCGTGCCCCAGGCGAGC
>VAWT01000289.1:0-7544 GCA_005883415.1 Actinomycetota bacterium
CATGAGCGATTCTGAGGCCCGTCTCACCGCCTGGCGAGCGGTCGTCACCAGCCACGCCGCCGTGACCGACAGGGTCCAAAGAGCTCTGGCAGCGGCCGACTTGCCGCCTCTCAGCTGGTTCGAACTGCTGTCTGCCGTGAAGCGCAGCCCCACCGGTCGCCCCAGGATGAGCGAGCTCGCCGAGTGGCTGACGCTCAGCCGGGGGGGCATCACCAAGCTGGTGGACCGACTTCAGGGAGCGGGATATCTGGAGCGGGTGTCGTGTACGGGGGATCGACGAGCCCTACAGGCGGAGCTGACTCCCGCCGGAGAGGAGATGCTCGAGGAGATGCAGCTCGTCTACGAAGCGGAGCTCGAGCGGCACCTGAGCACGCTGAGGGCCGAGGAAGCCGAACTGATCACAGCCGCGCTGCACAAGATGACCGGCAGCACCTGTGATGCCGAGGCCCGAGCCGCCAGCGTCGCCGCCTCGTAAGGCACGGCCCGGCCTAGGAACATTCTCGCCGTGTTCCGGTGGGTGGATAACACGGCGGAGCTCGAGCTTGAGATCGAGGCCTCGACCAAGGAGGGCGTGTTCGCCGATGCGCTGGCGGCGCTGGCGGAGCTTCTCGCGACCGAGCCGGAAGTGCAATTGCGCGCGGGACACGAACGCGAGGGCCGGCCGAGCGTGACAAGGCGCGTCTCGGCCGAGGCGGAGGACCGCCCCGCGCTGCTGGCGGCATGGATGGAGGAACTTGTATTCCTCGCGGAGACCCAAGGTTTTGAGCCGCTGGCGGTGCAGGCACTCGAGCTCGGCCCACGCTCAGCGAAGGCCACCGTCACCGGCCGACTGGGTCGGCCACCGCCGCTCGTCAAGGCGGTCACGTACCACCGGCTTTCGTTCGCACCGGCAGGCGACGGGTATAGGGCAACCGTGGTCTTGGATGTCTGAGTTCCCGATCAAGCTCGTCGATGGGCAGCTGTGGGAGATCCCGGCCTCGGCTCGAGCCGGGATGCGGGTTCCGGCCCGGCTGTTCGCCGACCGTGAGCTGCTTGCGGCGATCGAGCAGGACCGCTCGCTAGAGCAGCTGGCCAATGTGGCCACGCTGCCGGGGATCGTCGAGGCGGCGCTGGCGATGCCGGACATCCATCAGGGCTACGGATTTCCGGTAGGCGGAGTGGCCGCCACCGAGCCACCCGAAGGGGTTGTCTCGCCTGGCGGAGTTGGCTACGACATCAACTGCGGCGTGCGGCTGCTCGCGCTGCCGATCGGAGTCGAGGACCTAGGCGATCGGCGCAAGCCGCTGGTGCACGAGCTCTCGCGCCAGGTGCCGGTGGGCACCGGCGGCAAGGGAAGCCGACAGGGAATCAGGGGCGCGAACCTCGACCGCGTACTGGAGCTGGGGCCTCGGGCGCTGCTCGAAGACTTGGGCATCGGTAGCGAGGAAGACCTGGATTTAACGGAGTCCGGTGGCTGTCTGGAGGGCGCTGTTCCCGGCTCGGTTTCCGCACGGGCCAAGGAGCGCGGCAATGACCAAATTGGGACTCTCGGCTCTGGCAACCACTTCCTCGAGCTCCAACGGGTTGACCGCGTCTACGACGAAGCGGCGGCAAATGCCTACCGGCTGCGCGAGGGGCAGGTCACGATTCTGATCCACTCGGGCTCGCGCGGGCTGGGCCACCAGGTGTGCACCGACTTCGTCAAGCGCATGGATTCCCAGCTCGCGCACTACCGGATCGAGCTTCCGGATCGCCAGCTCTCCTGCGCGCCGGTGTCCTCCCCCGACGGGCAGGCGTACCTCGCGGCGATGTCGGCCGCCGCCAACTTCGCTTGGGCCAATCGCGCTGCGATCGCCAGCCGTGCCCGCGGGGCAGTCCAGGCGGTGCTCGGGGCCCGCGTCGCTCGCGGTACGAGACAGGTCTACGACGTCGCGCACAACGTGGCCAAGCTCGAACGGCACCGGCCGGGGGGCGATTCTGAAGAGCGCGAGCTCTGCGTACACCGCAAGGGCGCAACCCGCGCCTTCCCGCCGGGCCATCCCGAGCTGCCCGAGGTCTACCGGGCCGTCGGTCAGCCGGTGTTCATTCCGGGCAGCATGGGAACTGCCTCGTTTGTGCTCGCGGGCCGCGAGCGGTCGCTCGAGGTGTCGTTCGGCACCACCTGCCACGGCGCAGGAAGACGACTCTCGCGCACCGCGGTCCGCAAGCAGGTCGAGGGCGGCGCCCTGCGCCAGCGTCTCGAGCAGCAGGGCATCGCCGTGAGGGCTCTCTCGTCTCGCGGGCTGGCCGAAGAGGCGCCGGAGGCCTACAAGGACGTCGAACGCGTGGTCGAGGTCGTGCAGGCCGCCGGCCTCGCCGCGAAGGTCGTGCGGCTGAGACCCATCGGGGTGATCAAGGGGTGAGCGGGCGTGCGATGGCCACCGGCCGGTCGGGGCTGGAGCTAACGAACCTCGACCGGTCTTATGAAAACCACAACCTAAATTCATGCGCTTCTCACAGGCGTGCACGATGCTCTCTGGGAAATGACGACCTTCAACCACCACCCCGCGGCAATTGAAATCTCCGCGGCTGAAAAGACGGACGTTCAGAGCACCGCCGGCGGCTACCTGATCCTGCGCGCCACCGAAGATGGATGGTCGCTGATCACGCCGGACGGCGAAGTTGTATATCGAGGCCTGGGACTGGGCTCGCGTCGCCGCTGCCTCGAGATAGCGGTCGAGCGCGGCGCGGCCACCGTCCTCAGCTGAGCACCTGAACACGGGTCACCAGCGAATCAACGTCCACCGGATACGATGGGCGCGTGGGTGCTGCGGCCGGTGTGGATCCTCCCGAAGAGCGGGTCCATCACCCTCTGTTCGCGCGCATGTACATGGGCATGGTCGAGCGCCGGAACGCGCTGGGGGAGGACGAGTACAGAGGGAAGCTGCTGGCTGGCCTGACCGGTCGCGTGATCGAGCTCGGCGCCGGTCCCGGCAACAACTTCCCCTTCTATCCCCCGACGGTCGAGCACGTCCTCGCTGTCGAACCTGAATCTCTTCTGCGCACCGAATGCGCCAAGAACGCGGCCCAGGCACCGGTCGAGGTGACCGTCGTCGACGGCGTCGCCGGGCGACTGCCTGCCGATGAGGGGAGCGTCGACGCGGCAGTCGCGTCCCTCGTGCTGTGCTCGGTCCCCGACCAGAACCGTGCGCTTGCGGAGCTTCGCCGGGTGCTGCGTGAAGGCGGCGAACTGCGGTTTTACGAGCACGTGATCGCGCACCACCCCTTGGCCGCCATGCTCCAGCGTTTCGCCGACGCGACCTTCTGGCCTCGGGTAGCAGGGGGTTGCCATATGGGTCGCGACACCCGCGCGGCACTCCAACGCGCCGGTTTCTCGCTGGAATGGTGCGAGCGGTTCACCTTCACGCCTGGGCCGCCGGTGCCACCGATACCGCACATCCTGGGCGCGGCCCGGCCGTAGCGCGACTCGGCTCTCGCCACGCGACTCGGCTCTCGCCACGCTTTCTAATACGAGACTCTTACGGTTTTCGAACGGCCGACTTCGCCCGGGTCCGCATCCTCCCGGCGATGAGCACAACATCGCCAGGAATCACTTGGCGGCGCCAGTCAGGACGCGAGCGCGGCCTCGCACTCAACCTGCGCCGCTTCAAAGGCTCGGCTCCCATAACCGTGCTTCTCATATTCGCGGGAGCCGTCTACCTGTGGGGGCTGTCGCGCAATGGCTACGCCAACAGCTACTACGCCGCAGCGGTTCAGGCCGGTACGCACAGCTGGAAGGCGTTTCTGTTCGGCTCGTTGGACGCCTCCAACTACATAACCGTGGACAAGCCGCCCGCCTCCTTGTGGCTGATGGAGATCTCATCTCGAGTGTTCGGGTTCTCCAGCTTCAGCATGCTGTTGCCCCAGGCGCTCGCCGGGGTCGCGGCCGTCGGGCTGCTGTACGCGACCGTCAAGCGGTGGTTCGGGCATAACGCGGCGCTTCTCTCGGGCCTGATCCTGGCTCTCACCCCGGTCGCGGCGCTCATGTTCCGCTTCAACAACCCGGACGCGCTGCTCGTCCTGCTGCTGGTGCTGGCTGCCTGGGCCCTTACCCGTGCGCTCGAGGCCGGTTCGACCCGCTGGCTCGCACTTGCCGGCAGCGTGCTCGGATTCGCCTTCCTGACCAAGGAGCTGCAAGCGTTCGTGGTCCTGCCGGCGTTCGCACTCGTCTACTTGGTGGCGGCCCCTGTCCCGCTGCGCCGCCGCGTGTGGCAACTGGTGGTCGCGGGCGGGGCGCTCGTGCTGAGCGCTGGCTGGTGGGTGGCGCTGGTGGAGCTGTGGCCGGCATCCTCTCGGCCCTACATCGGCGGCTCGACCGACAACAGCATCCTGCAGCTGATCTTTGGCTACAACGGACTGGACCGGATCAGCAGTGCCGGGGCCGGCCCCGGAGGCGGCTTCAGCGGGTCGGCCGGGATCCTGCGCCTTTTCAACTCCGAGCTCGGCGGCCAGATCAGCTGGCTGCTGCCCGCCGCGACGATCGCGCTCGTCGCTGGCGCCGTGTGGACCGTGCGACGCGAGCGAACGGACCGCCACCGGACCGCACTCCTGCTCTGGGGCGGCTGGTTCGCGATCACCGCCCTCGTCTTCAGCTTCATGACCGGCGTCATCCACCCCTACTACACGAACATGCTCGCCCCGGCGATCGCGGTTCTCCTCGGAGTCGGCACGACCGTCCTCTGGCGGCGGCGCGAGCAGTTGGTCGGGCGGATGCTGCTGGCGGCGATGCTCGCCGCGACCGCCGTCTGGTCGTACCTGCTGCTGGATCGCTCCCCCAACTGGCATCCGTGGCTGCGGTTCGCGATCCTCATCGGAGCCGCCCTCGCCGTGACCGGGATATGCTTCGGCCGGCGGCTGAGCGGCTCGATGCGCCCGGCAATTGCGACGGTGGCCCTGCTGGCCGCGCTTGCCGGGCCTGCCGCTTATACGCTGAGCACCGTCGCAAACGCCGACACGGGGCCGAACCCGAGCGCCGGCCCTGCGGTCTCCTCGGCGCGCGGTTTTCCGGCAGGCGGACAGGCGACCCGCATCCCGGGCTCATCCCGCGCCGGCAGCAGTGGTGTGCCCGGTGGCGCCGACTCCGTCAGCAGCGCGCTGCGTTCGCTGCTCGACCAGGGCTCGTCGCGCTACACGTGGGTGGCAGCAACCTCGTCCGCCCAAACGGCCGCGTCGCTCGAGCTCTCGACCGGGAAGTCGGTTATGGGTATCGGTGGATTCAGCGGGCGTGATCCGTCGATTACGCTCGCCCGCTTCGAACAGCTCGTGTCTCAGGGCAAGATCCACTACTACATCTCGGGTGGAGGCTTCGGCGGCGGAGCAGGAGGCGCGGGCCGTGGCGGGGCATTCCCCGGTGGCGGCCCTCCGCCCGGCGTCCTCCCCGGCGGCGGCCCTCCATCGGGCGGCTTGCCCGGTGGCGGCCCTCCCGCCAGCGGCTCTACGGGCCGCGGGCTCCAGGGCGGAAGCCCGAGCAGCGCCGTCGAGAGCCGGATCCAGTCCTGGGTCTCCTCGCATTACAAGTCCACCACCGTCGGTGGGTCGACGGTGTACGACCTGACCCAGCCGAAGGCAAGCTGACGATGACCGCTGTCGCCGCCCGACAGCGAGCGCCCGCGGTAGAGCGCAGGCCCTATGGGAGCCCGAAGGTCGAGATCGTGGTGCCCGTCTACAACGAGGCGGCCGTGCTCGAGCGCTCGATCCGTCGCCTGCACGTCTTCCTCGCGACGAGCATGCCATTCGCCTGGAGGATCGTGATCGCGGACAACGCAAGCACCGATCAGACATGGGAGGAAGCGGAGCGACTGAGCGCTGAGCTGGACGGCGTCGAGGCGCTGCATCTGGACCACAAGGGACGTGGACGCGCGCTACGGGCTGCGTGGTCGGCGAGCGATGCAGACGTCCTCTGTTACACGGATGTCGACCTGTCAACCGACCTGCGTGCGCTCCTGCCGCTGATCGCTGCACTCGTGTCCGGCCACAGCGATGTCGCGATCGGCACCCGCCTCGCCGCGGGCTCGCGAATCGTGCGTAGCCGGAAACGAGAGGTGATCTCCCGAACCTACAACTGGCTACTGCACGTCCTCCTCCGGGCTCGGTTCTCGGATGCCCAGTGCGGCTTCAAGGCCATCAAGGCTTCGGCCGCGAGGCGGCTGTTGCCGGAGGTCAAGGACGAGAGCTGGTTCTTTGACACCGAGCTGCTCGTCGCCGCACAGCGCCGCGGGCTCCGGATCCATGAGGTGGCGGTCGATTGGGTTGAGGATCCCGATTCCCGCGTCGAGATCATTCCCACGGCGGTCGGCGATCTCCGTGGTGTGGCCCGGCTTTTGATGCAGCCCCCGATCGCGCGCTTTCTCCTGATCGGCGTGTTCTCGACCGTCGCTTACGCGCTGCTGTATCTGCTGTTGCGTGGCTGGATGGCCCCAGGCGGGGCCAACGCGCTGGCGCTGGCCTGTACGGCCGTCGCCAATACGCAAGCCAACCGCCGCTACACGTTCGGCGTTCGTGGCCGCGAGCGGCTAGTCAGTCAGCACGCAGCGGGTGCGCTGGTGTTCGTGCTGGCCCTCGCCCTGACCGATGGAGCGCTGCGCCTGCAGGCCATCGACCCCCGACCGGGTCGGGCCATCGAGGTGATCGCGCTCGTGCTAGCCGGCGCGGTCGCGACGGTCACCCGCTACGTCGCGCTGCGCACCTGGGTATTCGCCCGTTCTCGTAATCGCCCGCGCGCCCTGCAGCACGCCGGGCCGACGGATTAGCGCTCATACGAGTTCCTTACTCCGGTCACACGGCCCTCCGACATCCGGCCGCGACCCTTCTCAACCATGACTCCTCGCGACACTTCCACAACGACATCCCATCGCGCAGACGAGCGGCAGCCCATCGTCTCCGGGGGCGTCACGGCCCGGCTGAAAGCGCGTCGTCGGCGCATCGGCTTGATCCGCAAGCGGACGGTCGCGATCGCGGCCTCCACGTTTGCCTTGATCTGGGGCGTGATCTTCGTCCAGCTCGTCTCTGGGCACGACCCCGCTCTGGCCCACAACTCGAGCTCGACCACCGCGTCCCCGACGGGCTCCTCAGCTTCGACCAGCTCCGGGTCAACGGGCTCGACCACCTCCGGTGCGACTAGCTCCGGCTCAACGAGCTCCGGTAGCTCGGGGTCGAACTCCTCCGGCTCGACGACCTCCGGCAGCTCTAGCTCGGGCTCCTCGGGCTCTGGCAGCACGAGCGCGGTCACCACGAGCCAGTCCTGATGGCCGTCGAAATCCATACAAAAACGCCGGAAGTTCCCGAGGCGGAGGTCTCAGAGCGCTTCTCGTGCTTCGGCGGCGCCTGCGCGGTGCTCGTGGAGGGCGATGGACTGGCGTGGACAGCCGCGCGCGCCGCGACCCACGCGCGCCGGCGGCTCGAGCGCTGGCATCACCAGTTCTCTCGCTTCGAGGCCCGGAGCGAGCTGTCGAGGCTGAACTCCGATCCGCGCCGGACGGTGCCTGTGACGCCGTTGATGGCTCGGTTCGTCGAAGCCGCAGTTGCGG
>VAWT01000289.1:7753-12114 GCA_005883415.1 Actinomycetota bacterium
AGTCCGTTCGACGACTCGATTCTTCACAGGTTCGAGCTCGTGTCGGGTGCTGCGGCCACCAGCGGGATCTCCAAGCGCAGCTGGATCGACCGCGACGGCGCTGCGGGCCATCATCTGCTGGATCCTGCGACCGGCAGACCTGCGTTCACGGGCGTCGTGCAGGTCACCGCGCTCGCGCCCACGGGCATCGGAGCCGAGGCGCTGAGCAAGGCGGCGCTTCTGAGCGGGGCTGAGGAGGCGACGGCGTGGCTCCCGCACGGCGGTCTGGTCGTCTACGACGACTCGTCGATCGACATTGTCGCTCCTGACTCGACGGAGGTCGAGCGATGACCGATCCCTCTCACTACCTGTTCTGGATGACGAGCCGCGCCGCTGGCACCACCGCGATGGTCCTCGCCAGCACGTCGGTTGGCGTCGGGCTGGCAATGGGCGGGAAGCTGTTCAAGCGCTTCGGGGGCCCGGATCGCCGCCATATCCACCAGACGCTGTCGTTGGCGGTGATGGTGGCGCTCGCCGTGCATGCGCTCGCGCTGCTCGGCGACACCTACCTGCGCCCGACCGTGCTCGATGTCATGGTGCCGTTCGCCCTTTCCTACAAGACGATCTCAACCTCGATCGGGATCGTCTCCGCATGGGCGATGGTGGCCCTGGGCTTGTCGTACTACCTGCGCTCCAAGATCGGCTACCAGCGGTGGAAGGCGATCCACGGGTTCACCGTGCTTGCCTGGATCGGCGGTCTGGTGCACACGTTCACCGAGGGCACCGACGCCGGGCGGTTGTGGTTCATCGCGCTGATCCTGCTGACGGCGGCCCCGGCGTTCGTGCTTCTGGCCATGCGCCTCAGCGCTCGTCGATCCCGGCACCCGCAGCCCACCCCCGCTTTGGGGGAGTCCGGATGACCGACGGGATCGTGATAGCCGGCGGCGGCCTCGCCGCGCAGCGGGCGGCGGAGACCCTGCGTCGCGCGGGGTATGCAGACGGCCTGCGCATGGTCTGCGCAGAGCCCCACCCGCCGTACGATCGCCCGCCCCTGTCCAAGGAGGTCCTGACTTCGGAACGTCGCGGCGACTCGATCCGCTTTCGGGCCGACGGCTGGTATGTGGAAAACGAAGTCGATCTGCTCCTGGGCGTGCGGGCCGCCGTGTTGTGGCCCGACGAGCGCGTGCTGCACCTGAGCGACGGCTCGGCGTTGCGATACGACCGGCTCCTGATAGCGACCGGCGCGCGTCCCCGAGAGCTGCCGACGCTCGCTGGCTACCGCAACGTATCGACGCTTAGTTCCCTCAACGACGCACTCGCCTTACGCGACGTCCTGGCATCCACGGCGCGGCTGGTCATCATCGGCGCCGGGTTCGTGGGGCTGGAGGTCGCCGCCTCGGCGCGCCAGTTGGGAGCGGAGGTGACCATGATCGAGTCTGCGCCAGCCCCACTCAGCAACGTACTGGGACCGGTGGGTGGCTGGTTCACTGATCTGCACCGCTTCCACGGCGTGCACGTCATCACCTCCACGACTGTGACCGCGGTCGAGGGCGACGATCGCTTTCGGTTGCTGAAGCTCGCGAGCGGTCAGGAGATCCGCGCCGATCACGTCCTGGTCGGCGTCGGAGTGTCTCCCGACCTGGACTGGCTCGCGGGCAGCGCGCTGCCCACTAGCGGCGTGCCGGTCGATGCCGAGGGACGAAGCCAGGCCGAGGCGATTTTCGCCGCCGGTGACGCAGCTCTGACGTTCGATCCACAGCTGGCGCGGCATGTAGCCGGATCGCACTGGGAGCGGGCGGCAAGACAGGGAACCCGCGCCGCGCGGGCCATGCTGGGCCTCGCCACCGGCGAGCCGCCGCTGGAGAGCTTCTGGAGCGACCAGTACGGGATCCGCATCAACTACCTGGGCCACGCGCCGGCCGCGGACGCCTACGCGGTCGACGGCGACATGGACGCCACGGATTTCCAGGTCACATATACCCGCGAGGGGCGCCCGGTGGCAGTGCTGCTCGTCGGGCGCCCGAGAGAGTTGCCACAAGCTCGCAAGCTGATGACCAACGGAGGTTCCCTTGAGCTACTTGCCAGAAATTGACGAAGCCACATGCGCGGCACATGGGGAGTGCGAGGTGCTCGCGCCCGAGGTGTTCCAGCTCGACGATGTCGCACGCGTGATCGGGACGGGGCCGGAAGAGCTGGTCCTGGCGGTGGCGGGAGCCTGTCCGTCGGCCGCCATCAGAGTCATCGACGAGGACACCGGGGCGCAGGTGTTCCCGTAGGTTCAGATCGTGCCCGTGAGAACGAGGACCCCGATGGTCACCAGCACCACGGCCGTGATCGCGTTTCCCCAGCGGTCAAGCCACTTGCCTCGCACCCGGTAGCCGCCGAGCGTGGCAAGCAGGGTGAGCCCGACGATCGTCGGCGTGCGAATGACCGGCTGCGTGTCCGTTCCCGTGGGAGTGGGCTCGCCCGTGGCCATAGCCGCTGAGCTCAAACGCAAGGAAGCCGATCCCGGTCGCAACGAGCACCGCCCCCACGATCGTGTTCTGGGCGCTCTCGACGATCGAGCGAAACTGGAGCCCGATGGCGACGATTGCCGCCCCCAGCAGAAGCGACACGAATACGTGCGCGACCCCGGCGAGCCCGGAGAGCCGGGCCACCCGCGACAATGGGTAGCGACGAGTGCGGCCAATGACCGCGAGCGGTACCCAGTGGTCGGGCAGTACCGCGTGGCCGAATCCCACGCCGGCCGCGGCCGCGATCAGCGCTGTCGTCGTCCCGCTCACGGCACGATGGGCGGACGAGAGCCGGACTCGGCCAGCGCCTCCACCAAGGCCCTGCGGGTCGCCTCCAGAGCCTGCCCGATCACGCGCGTGTCCCCGAGCACCGGCATGAAGTTGTTGTCCCCCTCCCAGCGAGGCACGACATGCAGGTGCAGGTGATCTGCGATCCCGGCTCCGGCCACCTTCCCCAGGTTGAGCCCGACGTTGAAGCCGTCGGGATTCATCGCGGTCTTCTGGGCCGCGACCGTTCTACGGGCGAGCCCCATCAGCTCGAGCATCTCGTCCTCGGTCAGCGCGTCGAGAGCGCCCACGTGCCGGAAGGGCGCGACCATCACGTGGCCGGGGGCATAGGGGTAGGCGTTCAGGATCGTGAAGCAGTGTTCGCCACGCTCGACGACGTGGGCCGGATCTGGATCGCAGAAGATGCACTGTTCGCCCTTCGGCCCAGTGATGTACTCGATGCGCCACGGCGCCCACAGCGGCCGCTCGGACATGAGCGCCCAGGCTAGCCGAGGAGGCTCGGCACCAGACCGAAGCTACACTCGCTGCCGTGATCAGGTGCACACGATGACCGTGAACAGGCGTGCACCCGCGACCCGCTCCCGGGCGCGATCCAGGGCGCACAAGCGCCGTGTCACACAGGCCGAGCGCCGCCAGCACACGCGCCGAGCCCTGCTCGACGCCGCGCTCGAGCAGATGGACTCCGGCGTGAGCTTCGACGCCCTCAGTCTGCGTAGCGTGGCCCGCACCGCCGGAGTGGTGCCCGCTGCCTTCTACCGGCACTTTCAGAGCATGGACGAGCTCGGGCTGGCGCTCGTGGACGAGTCATTCCACACGCTGCGTTCGCTACTGCGCGAAGCGCGCGAGAGCGGCCTGCCGCCCAAGCACGTCATCCGCCGCTCGGTGGAGGTCATCGTGGAGCAGGTCCTGGCCCACCGACAGCACTTCGCGCTCATCGCTCGGGCCCGGACGGACGGCAAAACCGTGCTGCGTCACGCGGTGAACAACGAGATCCGCCTGGTGACCAGCGAGCTGGCGACGGACCTGGCGCGCTTTGAAGCCATGCGCGAATGGACGAACGAGGACCTTCAGATGCTGGCCGGCCTGCTCGTAAACACGATGATCCTCAACGTGGCCGCCATCCTCGACCTGCCGACCAACGGCGGCCAGCCGCCCCCCGAGGCCCTCAGCGAGATCGTACGCGTGGCCGAGAAGCAACTCAGGCTGCCGCTGCTCGCCGTGCCCAACTGGCGCAGCACGCGTTAGAGCGTGCCGCGGCGCAACGACTACGTCCCCTCGCTCGCCGAGCTGCTGGTCCGCTTCGGCGCCAACGTCCAGTCCGGGCAGATCGTCGCGCTGTCCTCGGAGCCCGGGAAGGAGCCGCTGGCTAGAGCTGTCGCCGAAGCCGCTTACAGGGCCGGCGCGAGGTTCGTCGATCTCCAGGTGTTCGATGTCCACCTGAAGCGGTCTCGGGCTCTGTACGCGGATCCCGACAGCCTGGGCTTCGTCCCCCCTTGGTACGGGGACCGGATGCGGGCGCTCGGTGACGCCAGGGCGGCTCGCATCGTGCTGTCCGGGCCCGTTGCGCCGAGGATCATGGAC